>JALHSV010000619.1 GCA_022865525.1 Thermodesulfovibrionales bacterium | reverse complement strand
GAACATCTTCGCCGCCTCCTTCATCGAAACCGGATCATATGCCCTGATATTTACCTTATCTCTCAGGAGGTCTTGAATGATAGAGAGTGATGGTGCATCACGAATATCATCGGTATTTGGCTTAAATGAAAGACCAAGGATAGCAACCGTCTTCCCTTTCAGCACACCCATCGCATCCTTGATCTTCTGAACCATGTATTTCCGCTGTTTTTCATTGGCCTGCACTGCCGCTTCAATAATGCTCAGCTTCATACCGTGTTCTTCTGCTATTCTGAGGAGTGCCTTTGTGTCCTTGGGGAGACAAGAGCCACCATATCCGGGCCCGGGATGAAGGAACTTCGGGCCGATCCTTTGATCGAATCCCATGCCTTTGGCAACCATATGAACATCGGCTCCAACTTTTTCACAGAGGTTTGCCATCTCGTTGATAAACGAGATTTTTGTTGCGAGAAAAGAATTCGAGGCATATTTGATCAGTTCTGCTGTTTCAATATTGGTGATAATAAAGGGAGTCTCGATAAGATAGAGGGGTTTATAAAGGTCTTTCAAAATCGCTACTGCTTGAGAACTGTTTGCACCGATCACCACTCTGTTCGGTCTCATGAAATCCTCAATTGCAGAGCCCTCCCGTAAAAATTCAGGGTTCGAAACAATATCAAAGTCAATCTTTCCATTAAGGTTTTTTGAAATGATTTCCCGTATTTTCTCACCTGTTCCTACTGGCACCGTACTTTTTGTGACAATCACCTTATAGCCATCCATAGCTTTTGCGATTTCAGTCGCAACCTCCTGAACATATTTCAGATCAGCTGATCCGTCTCCTCTACGGGGAGTACCGACTGCTATGAATATAACGAGTGATGACTCGACTGCCTTTTCTATCTTTGTTGTGAATTTAAGCCTGCCCTGCTTGAGATTTCTCTTGACCAGTTCATCGATGCCGGGCTCATAGAAGGGGATATCTCCCTTTTTCAGCAACCGTATTTTCTTTTCGTCTTTGTCAACACACGTAACAAACAAGCCAAATTCTGCAAAGCAGGCTCCTGTTACCAGTCCGACATACCCTGTTCCGATGATTCCTATATGCATGAGCCCTCCTTTGTCAAAAACCTCTTATATGCAATGGTGTTTCTCATGAGATTCATTTGATGATTCCGGTCATTATAAGAGTTACCTGATACGCAGTCAATGCGCATATGATTTCTCGTTTCGTTCGCTCTGTGTAGGAACAAACCCCACGCCGAGGACAAATGGTGGGCGTTCTGTTGCATACAGATATGGCGCCTCGAAAAGCATTGCTGATGCAGAGGGATAGTAACGGACGAATTTTTCCGGAATTCCTTTCCCGAGTTTTTCAGCATCCCACAGAATGATAACGTTTCGTGAGGGGATAGGTTCTCCCTTCGCAGCGCTCTGCCGGACTTTTCGCAGATGGACATATCGCATACCGGGTATCCATGCCATGATGTTTGCAGCAATATGGGCATCATCGGTAACAATGGTAATGCCGG
>JALHSV010000084.1 GCA_022865525.1 Thermodesulfovibrionales bacterium | reverse complement strand
TTTAATTGTCGCTACACTAACGACGTCCACGACTAAAGCGCCTACGATGGCTCCACCGATATTCCCTGCAAGCAATACTCCTGCAACTCCTCCGGCTAAAGTCCGAAGCGCCTGTTTCTGGTCAGGCTCACGCGCGCCATACTTGGTCGTGCAACCATTGAGATGAAAGCCTAAGAAAGAAAGTATGAATAAAATAAGCAGAATATTCTTGATCTGGATACCGAAGGTGCGGAAAGCGTCCTGCTGTTCAGAACATACGATTGCTCTGAAGGGAGCTCGGCCCGCGAGTTTTTTTTTGCTGCTCCTACTCCACTTCCACCAATACGTCAGATTCATTTGGCAGACTATCCCCCCGTACTCGTGCAATGTAACTATTTTACTCTATTTCAGCGGCATAAAGAAGATAAAAAATTATCGAGAGCTATCATCTCCTCACATGAATATTCCTCACACCGGAGGGCTTCCATAGCCCTACTAGCCTCCCCTTTACCCTTTAACCAATCCTCCCCACTCCCGAAGATGACTGATAATGAAATCGATAACCTGCTTGTGTTCATCTTTGCCGGTTCCCTGAATTGAAAAGGGCTGGCCGAAAACTATATGGATGGGTTTGCTGCGGTTTATGACTCCTAAATCTTTCAGGTATTTGCCATTCCCCCAGAAATCCGTCTTAACCGCCACAGGCATAACCTGCACACCCGCAGCCTTGGCCAGTTTGATGCCCATAGAATTAAATTCTTCTGGTATAAATTCCGCAGACCGGGTACTCTGGGGAAAAATAATGATGGAAGTCCCTCCGGCCAACAGCTCCTTCCCCCTGGCCATGACGGTTTGAAAATCCTCACGCGGATTTTCTCTTTTCACGACTATGGGATCCCGGGAGCGCATTATGGGGCCGAATAAGGGGTGTCTTACCAGGTTGTCCTTGACGACAAACGTGACCTCCAGAAAGGGCGCGATGATACAGGGGAAAACAAAAGTTTCCAGCGTGCTCATATGGTTACTGATAATAACCAGAGGTGCCCGGCAGGAACGCAGGTTATCTAATCCTCTTACGTGAAAGCGGCCGCCGATATCTTCTATGAGTTTAAAGATTCTGTAAGAGGATTCTGCCCAGACTTTTTTATCATACAGTCCCTTGAGGGCTATGGAGCGGGTTCTGATAATCTCGCCTATATGCCCTCCAACAAAATACCAACGGGTATTCAGAAATACCCGGTCCAAAAGCAGACGGCGTTTATCATCCGGGGTGTCGTACGAATTGCCGGTGAAAAAAGGTTGCATGGCGATTGCTTATTCCCCTTCAGCATTCTTCAAATAGAACAGGCCCCTTTCTTGATTTTCTGCAGAGAAGCTGTTTAGCCTCTGTTGCCTGTTGTTGTCTTCAAATGACGTACTTGATGTTTTGCGATAAGTTCCCTAACGACAGATACTAATTGAACAGGGATCTCTATTATGGCCTGAGACTTATCTTCATATGCTGCTTCATCCTCAGCCAATGCTTCTTCTTCAGTTTGTTTTTCATAATGGGCAAGAACTCTCTTTACCCTTTTTTCATCCCATCCTTTCGGAAATTTATTTTTTTTCATCTCTTCTTACGCCTCCTGCGTTTATATGCTGTTAATGGTTTGCCGGTTAACTCAAATGCAGTTATGACAAAAACACTCTCCGGCTCCGGGTCTGGAACATAAATGACTCTGAGATAGCGGCCTGCATTTGTCTGCCCCATAGCTATTCGTGAACCTTCTCTGCCAAGACGGTCTTCGCCCGGTGTTAATAAAATATTTTCCACCTCATTTTCAACTACATTGTGCTTATAGATATGTGGGGAACCTGTTTCTGGGTCGATATAATAACGAATATTCATAGTCACATCATAAACCAAATATGCTGCTCTTCAGGCGACTGCCACTTTATGTGTATTCTGTATGACAATTTTTGGATCTGGATTTTTCGGAGGGATAGGAAGAACTTGTTCCTTCAATAAGTTGACATGTTCTTTTATTCCCCATTTTGCTTTGTAAAGACAATCCTCGATAGAATGCCCTATCCCTGTAAATCCTTCCAGGTCTGGAGAATAAAAGCCAAAGTAGTCCGGTTCCTCAGTCGCTTCGATTATTAATGAATAATCCAATTCAATCATGGTATTTCACCCCCCTTGCTTACTTTTTTATGCCGGCAGCTTTTAATATAGCATGAAGGTGCCTGTTGGCACCTCTTTTGATCCATGGTAGTCAACTCTGATCAATTTATTCCATCCGGATATCACATGTTTTACAAAGGTACTGTCCTCCTCAGCGGATTCGCTGAAACGAACGGGTAAAGCTTTTCCTGCAAATATGCCTGACATAAATTGCGCCTTTTAGGGGTAAGGTTTTTGTACTTAATGATCTTATCAGTACCCCAGGTTATTGGCAAACTCTGCGGGGAGAGATATTGATCAGCCCTGCTGCATTTTTATTTCATAACATTGATGTGCCAGGGCGACCAGTTCGTCAAGCTTCCATGTCCCCCGGTCAGTGAGGTGCCCTGTCAGGCGAGACGGCAGGGCACTGATTCCCAGATAAGCTCCGCTGATTGCCCCTGCCATAGCTGCTGTTGTATCTGTATCGCCGCCCGCCGCAATAGCGGTACAAACGGTTTCCCAGTAATCGTCCGGTGTTCTGAGAAACGCATACAGACTCCACAGGACACTGCTGATAACAAATGCAGGCATGCCTTTCCATTCATCGTCATCAATGTAGTCAGCATCAATGCCGGTATCAGCGATCAACGGGGATGCTTCTTCAGGCGGCAGGGACAAACAGTGCATTACTGTTTTCAGTCCATCAGCAAATCCCTGATCGAAGGGCTTAGTCCATTCTGCAAGCGTTGACACAAAACGATCCGGATGTAATTCCTTATCC
>JALHSV010000618.1 GCA_022865525.1 Thermodesulfovibrionales bacterium | reverse complement strand
TCAACACCGGTTCTTATCGTAACAATACGAGGAGAGACAGGATCGCCGATTAGGTGCATTGATTCTCTTGGCACAGGAAGGCCATATTCTACTTCCGGACATACTGCAACCCATTCAAAATAATGACCAAGCGTATCCGTTATATATCTATCAAGCCTGTGTCCCCCGTCATACCGAACTTTTTCACCGAGAAGACAACTACTTATTCCGATTTTAATCTTTTGCATCTACAGTATTTATGACCCCACAAATTTAATTTTGCTATTACCTGTGCGGCTTTCAGTGCTTTGTTTTTCAGTTCATGAAACCTCACTGACCAGTGAGGCCTATTATTTCTGTCAACATCCAGGTTCTCCAGGATGACCACAACAGCTTTTCAGTCTCGTTATCTTGATAAGTGAATTCTTAATGAGCAGACCGATTTTTTCCCCTATTGGTAAGGATTTTTTTAGATTATCTATGGCGGTCTTTAGATTCGGGCGTTCTGACGTACACACTGTATGTCCTTTGCATTTATACTCTAATTGTAGTATATCATGTAAGTGAATACCTATTTTCACACACAGCAAGTCGAAATGATAAATAGCAATAGGGTGAAGATTTTAGTAGAAGGTCATGTGAGACGTGGACCAGTCGTTCTTTGGATGAGCCGTGATCAGAGAATGAATGATAACTGGGCGCTTCTGTTTGCCCAGGAATTGGCAATAAAACAAAACACTCCTCTATCTGTCATATTCTGTCTTGTTCCGCAATTCCTCAATGCGACCATAAGGCAATATGGTTTTATGATAAAAGGATTGCAGGAAATAGAAAAGAACCTTAACAAAAAGAATATCCCATTTTTCTTGCTCACCGGGTTGCCTGAAGTAGAAGTACCCAAGTTTGTCAATGGATATGAAATAGGAACTATGGTTACGGACTTTAGTCCTCTGCGTATCAATAAGGGATGGAAAGAGTCTGTAATGAAGAACATTGATATTCCATTCTATGAAGTAGATGCTCACAACATAATTCCCTGCTGGACATCCTCATTGAAACAGGAATACGGTGCTCGTACTTTAAGACCTAAGCTTCAGCGTTTGTTGCCAGAATATTTAGAAGACTTCCCGCCTCTGAAGAAACATCCATATCATTGGAAAGAAAAAATCAGCATCATAGATTGGAGAAAAAGCTTAAAGACACTCGATGTTGACCTTACCATTCAAGCAGTTGAATGGTTTAAACCTGGTGAAAAGACAGCATACCAGACCATGCAGAAATTTTTTAAAAATAAACTTTCACTTTATGAAAAACGGAGAAATGACCCTATCAGAGATGGACAATCGGATTTGTCCCCTTATCTTCATTTTGGGCAGATATCACCTCAGAGGGTAGCTCTTGAGGCTTTTAAAATCTCCGCCGACAAGAAATCGAGGGATGCTTTCCTCGAAGAACTAATTGTCCGCAGGGAACTTTCAGATAATTTCTGCTTCTACAATGCAAACTACGATAATTTTGAAGGATTTCCTGCATGGGCAAAAAAGACATTGAACGAGCACCGTAATGACAGGAGAAAATACCTTTATACACCTGAGCAGTTCGAGAATGCCCTAACACATGATGAACTCTGGAATGCGGCACAGACGGAAATGGTAAAAAAGGGAAAGATGCACGGTTACATGAGGATGTACTGGGCAAAAAAGATCCTTGAGTGGACTGAATCTCCTGAACAGGCGATGGAAATAGCAGTCTATCTTAATGACAGGTATGAACTTGACGGCAGAGACCCGAACGGATACACAGGGATCGCCTGGAGTATCGGAGGGGTTCATGACAGGGCATGGAATAGCCGGCCTGTATTTGGAAAGATACGCTATATGAGCTATAATGGCTGTAAATCAAAATTTGACATAAACAAGTATATTGAAAATGTTCAATCTTTATAAGGTGTAATGTGAAAAAATCAGAGGAATCAATACCTGACAGAGTAAAAAAAGGCAGCGCACCCATACTCGAAAGGTTAAATGCCTTGGATAAAGACCAGCTTCATGCTGTACTCGCAACCGAATCTGATGGACAACCTTATACTTCTATGATCGCTTACGCACTTACTCCCGACAAGAAAGGGATTGTATTTATTACCCCTCAAAAAACAAGGAAATATAAAAATATCCTTAAAAATAATAAGGTTTCCCTTCTCATTGATACACGATCGAATACAGAAAAAGATTATATGAGTGCTGAATCTTTGACTATTTTAGGGAATGCCAAGCCTGTAAGAAAGGGGGGGAAGTGGTCAGAATTAGCTGGCGTACTCATACTGAAGCATCCTAATCTTAATGAAATCATTCACTCTCCTGAAACAAAATTGATATTTGTACAAATCAGCCGATGCATCCATGTCACCAGATTTCAGACTGTTTCAGAATGGATATCAAGATAAAAGCAATTAAGATCTATAATATGATAGCGGATGGACATAACTGAAAATATGAAGCGCCAATATAAACTTATCCATGACTTTAGTTCGCCCGAGGAAGAAAAAAGATGGGAAATCATGACAGATGAGGTCATGGGTGGTATATCACAAAGTCAAATGTTTATCACATCGAACAATACAGCCATTTTTCGTGGGGAGGTATCATTAGAAAATTATGGCGGCTTTTCCTCTATACGAACCCGCCCACAGGAGTATCAGTTGGATGGTTTTGCAGGAATTTCTTTGCGGGTTAAAGGTGACGGCAAGAAATACCGACTTCGTTTGAGAACCGATGATGAATTTGAAGGTGTCGCATATCAGGCAGGTTTTACAACACAGTCTGAAAAGTGGATTATTGTACATTTACCGTTCAACGAATTTAAGCCTGTTTTCCGTGGGCATGTGGTTTCAGAAGCTCCCAAGTTAGAAGCTGGCAATATCCGG
>JALHSV010000617.1 GCA_022865525.1 Thermodesulfovibrionales bacterium | reverse complement strand
TTCAACGATGCATTCTTCCTTGTCTGTATAATAATGATATGTGTGCTGCCGTTTGCATTCTTCATGAAAAGAGGAACCCCGGGCACGGCGCCGGGGATGCACTGAGTTGACACTCTTTCTCCTTACGTTCTTCCTGCTTTATGGAAGTCTCCATCTGTACGCCTTTCAGAAGGCACGGGCAGCCTTTGCCTTCGGCACGCTGACAAGTATCTGGATTGCCGGATTCATGCTGATGATGATCGTCTCCCCCATCATTGTTCGCCTGTCTGAAACAGCCGGTTTCGATCTTTTCGCACGCTTGATGTCTTACTCAGGCTATACATGGATGGGGGTCCTTTTTCTCTTTGCTTCCTTTTCCCTGGTGATTGATATGTTCAGGCTCATCATTTATTCATGCGGATTCATTCTGAGGCAGGACTTGTCATATCTTGCGGTTACAAAGCATTATGCCTTTTTTATTCCCCTCACGGTTTCCATAGGTATCGCTGTTTACGGGTATTTCGAGGCGGGAAACATCCGTACGGAAAACCTTACGATTAAATCTCATAAAATCCCTGCTGAGATTAACAGGGTGAGAATAGCCCAGATATCAGATGTTCACCTTGGGCTGATTGTGAAGGAGGACCGTCTGAAAAGGATTCTGGCGGAAGTGAAAAAAGCAGATCCCGATATCCTTGTCTCAACAGGAGATCTCGTCGACGGACAAATCAACAACCTTTCCGGGCTTGCAGCAATGCTCAGGGAGATCAACCCGCGGTTGGGCAAGTATGCAATAACAGGCAATCACGAATTTTATGCAGGGCTGGACCAATCGCTGAACTTTTCTGCGCAGGCAGGATTCACCATGCTGAGGGGCGAGCGGGTGGATCTTGAAGGCATTACCATTGCGGGAGTTGATGATCCACAGGCAAGGTCGTTCGGCCTTTATAGAGGCAAGCCGGAAAAAGACCTGCTTTCTGAGGTACCAGACAGCAGATTTATTCTGCTCCTGAAACACAGGCCGCTTGTTGATGGCAATTCTCGTGGTCTTTTTGATTTACAGATATCAGGCCATGTTCACAGGGGCCAGATATTCCCCTTCAGCATCATCACCGGACTGTACTATCAGACACAGGCAGGATTTGCAACCCTTTCGGACGGATCATCCCTTTATGTCAGCAGGGGTTCAGGCACATGGGGGCCTCCGATCCGCTTTTTATCACCACCTGAAGTGACAGTCATTGACCTTGTACACGCTGAATAAGTCGTCATACTGTTTTTTCTTCACGACCTGATTTACAATACTCTATGCGCAATATCCTTGTATTATCTGACAACGCTAAGGAAATACTGTCTGTATTCAAATCAATCAAAGGGGAATCCGATAAAAAGTATTTTAAACAAAAAACCTTCACTGTAGGCACTGATCCAGTCAATCCCCTTCAATACGACATAGCATTTCTCGATCTTGATATGGCTGAATGGCAGAAACGACTTCTGGCATTACGTCACCGCATGCCTGTCATAGCCTTTT
>JALHSV010000616.1 GCA_022865525.1 Thermodesulfovibrionales bacterium | reverse complement strand
CTGGCTGGACAACTAAAATGTCGAGAACATTGACATCGTGCAGTTTTCCGTCGGAAATATGGATGAACTCGGGAATACTGCCTCGTAAGTTGAGTAATGTGTGAAGTTTGATGGCACCTTTGGTTTTGCGAAACCGTGCCCAAGGAAATAGGGACAGGCACAAATCGATAGTTGTTGAGTCGAGAGCGTACACTTCGGCTTGAAGATTGATGCCGAAGTCGTCCTTGGCATAAAGATCTTTGGCAATGGATATAAGGATTTGAGCGAAGTCGGCGTAAATTCGCCAATCTCGATTTTCGTTGGCGTCGGCTAATGTGCTTCGTGAGATGTGGGATCGGATGCCCATATGATAAAGTTTTGACTGGTTGCCTCGCAGGCATACTTCGATGTCTCGCAAGCTCTATAATACTCCCCGGATTTGAGACCAATGTATAAGGTATTAAGTTGTGGTATAATTCTATTATGCTTTTATGAAAGGAAGCAGGATTATGGCACAGCGAAGGAAATTTGGAACAGCCTTTAAGGCAAAGGTGGCTATCGAAGCGATCAAGGGCGAAAAGACGATCAATGAGATCGCATCAATCTATGAGGTTCACCCCAACCAGGTAAGTCTCTGGAAAAAACAGGCTTTAGAGAAGTTGCCCGAAGCAATGGCTGACGGCAGGACAAAACAGGCACGGGACAGCAAGCCGATCGATGAAGAAAAGCTTCACCAGAAGATTGGACAGCAGGCGGTCGAGATCGACTTTCTCAAAAAAAAATTGCGTCAGTTAGGATTGCTCGAAGAATAGAGATGATCGATAAGTCAAACAATAAGCTCAGTATCAGAAAGCAGTGTCACCTGCTCGATGTCAACCGCTCAAGGTTTTACTGCAAAGCGGCTGCAACATCTGAGCGTGACATTACGATGATGAACTATATCGATACCGAATTTACGGCCCATCCTTTTACCGGCATTGAGCGTATGGTCAACATCTTACGGCGAGAACAAAAGCTTATTGTCAATCATAAACGTGTCAGGCGGCTAATGCGTAAAATGGGTCTTATGGCTATCTATCCTAAGCCCAGAACGACACAGAGCATTATTGAACATGCCAGGTATCCTTGTCTTATTCGCAAGCTCGATATCGCCGCCCCTGACCATGTCTGGTGTTCGGATATAACATATATTCGTATGGCACACGGCTTTATGTATCTGGTTGCGATCATGGATTATTTCAGCCGTTATGTTTTGAGTTGGTCGGTATCTAACAGCCTTGAATCATTGTTCTGCATGGATGCGTTGGACGAGGCATTGAGCATGTCCATGCCGGTGATATTTCATTCGGATCAGGGCAGCCAATATACGTGCAGTGACTTTATTGATGAGTTGAAGGTTCGTAAAATTAAGGTCAGCATGTCTGGCAGAGAGCGATGTTTCGATAATATTCTGGCTGAGCGTCTTTGGCGGACGGTCAAATATGAGGAAGTTTATTTGCGGGAATATGGCGATGGTCACGAGTTGATACGTTCATTGCGTGAATATTTTGAGTATTATAATTATCGCAGACCGCACATGAGTTTGGACAATAAAACGCCGGCAGAGGCGTATCAATTGAGGCGTCAGTCGCTTCGCTCCGCTCCGGCTACGCCTGCGCTACGCAAAGCGACTGAGTTAAACGAAACACTGCAACTTACACCTTAAACAAAGAAGAATTTGGTCTTGACAATGGGTAGGGGTATAAGCTGTTAACAATTAATGCCGCCTCGAGTAAGATTAGGATGGACAAGCCGGATTAGTTCTGCATTTGTGGCTGGGGGATTAATAAACTTTAGAAACTTCTATAATAGCTATCGAAATAATTAGTATATTTTCAATTATTTTTATAAATCGAGCTTTTTTAGGCAAATTCCTTTAATTCATAAATGCCTGCAAACAAAGGCTTTAACAAGATAAATGGTAGTTAAGCAACAAAGATTCATCGTTTTTTTTAAAAAAATAGCATTGACATTATTGGACCTGAATGCTATTATATTGAATGAATAGAGGAGTTATATGTGAAGTTGCTGTGGATAGTAGCTTTGTGTGTAAACAAAGGAACAGAGGTGTGGTTAAGGTGTATTCTGAGACACCACGAGACGCTTTTTTTGAGAGGAGAGTTACAATGACAAACACAAAACACCATATTAGATTAATAGCTTACCTGTTTGTAGTAGTATGCATTTGCTTCGCAGACGTTCAGGCGGCAATGTATGACCTGACATCCGCTGGTGCCTCAGCGACTATCAATGACGCATATTTCTTACAGATCAACCCGAGAGCGACGGGAACGGGTGTGATTGATCCATTTGTCCGAGTTTCGGCG
>JALHSV010000615.1 GCA_022865525.1 Thermodesulfovibrionales bacterium | reverse complement strand
TCAGGCGAGCCGTTGAGAAAGCCGAACTGTTAAAGGAAAATCTGCAGTTGCAGAAGGCATTGTTTGAGCGGTTCAAAATCGAAGGTATCGTCGGACATTCCGCCGGACTGGTTGAAGCCCTCGAGGTTATGAAAAAGGTTTCATCAAGTCATATCACGGTTCTTATCCTCGGCGAAAGCGGTACGGGCAAGGAACTTGCTGCACGGGCAATCCATTACAACAGTTCCCGCAGGGCAAAGCCTTTCATCGCGGTAAACTGCGCAGCTATTCCTGAAAATCTGATCGAGAGTGAACTTTTCGGATATGAGCCGGGTGCCTTTACAGGAGCAACATCCAGGAGTATCGGACTTTTTGAAGCCTCTAACAACGGCACTATTTTCCTCGATGAGATCGGCGACCTGCCGGCTCTCACGCAGTCGAAAATTCTCAGGGTGCTCCAGGACAAGGAGATACGGAGGCTCGGCAGCCGCGAGAGCATCAAGATCAATGTGAGGATAATCGCTGCAACGAATAAAGACCTTGAAAAGGAGATTGAGCATAAGAACTTCAGGGAAGATCTGTATTACAGGCTGAAAGTCATCACCATAGATCTTCCGCCTTTACGGGAAAGAAAAGAGGATATGCCTGAACTGGTTTCTTTCTTCATAAAGAAATTCAATCAGGAATTCGGCAAGCGGGTGAAAGATATTGAGGAAAATGCCTTGAAAGCACTCAGGGATTATCACTGGCCCGGCAACATACGGCAGCTTGAGTCAGTTATAGAGCGGGCGGTCCTCATGTGCGGAACTCCGCACATAGGCCTGAAAGATATAAAAAGTGAATTGAGGTTCTTTCAGGGAAAAGGTATCCTCGATTTTGATCTGCCTGATGAAGGAATAAGCGTTGAGGAACTCGAAAAAGACCTTCTGAAGAAGGCCATGCAGAAAGCAAATGGTGTTGCTGCAAAGGCGGCGAAACTCCTGGGGATGAGTTACAAAACCTTCTGGTACCGGTGGGAGAAACTGAATCTCCAATCCCCAAAAAAGGATGCGCTTCTCTAAAAGAGGATGCTACTTCACAGCGATCCCGTATTTTAGCCTCTATTCTCACTGGCATATCTCTTGCTTTCTACTAACCTTTTCAGAAAGCATCAATGACAGAATAGTCAGTGCAACAATTTCCTAATGAAAGGAGGTGATTTGAGTGAAGAAAGCAATAGCGATTATCGTTTCAGTCCTCTTCGTATTCGCCATTACCTCACTGTCCTTTGCGGCAGATGCAACGAAGGCAGCCCCTGCTCCTGCACCTGCAGAAAAGAAGGCAGCTCCGGCGGTAGAGGAGAAGAAGGCTCCTGCGAAGGTAAAGCAGGTTACCGGTGAGGTCACCGCAATGGATGCAAAGGCAAAGACCATCACGGTAAAAGGCAAGAAGGGTGATGTTGTCATCGCAGTGGACGACAAAATGATGGCAGCTGTCAAAGCTGGTGATAAGGTCGTCGTAAAATACACCGAAGCTGACGGCAAGAACACCGCCAAATCGGTGAAAAAGGCCGAGGCAAAACCAGCAGAGATGGAAAAGAAGGCAGCCCCGGCACCTGCACCTGCAGAGAAGAAGGCAGCCCCTGCCCCTGCCCCTGCAAAATAATTTTGTTTTACTCAGGAGGGCACTGCACGCAGTGCCCTTTTT
>JALHSV010000614.1 GCA_022865525.1 Thermodesulfovibrionales bacterium | reverse complement strand
GGGAGCGCTCGACGCCGGCATCGTCTCGCAGAACATCTCGCTGTTCTGCGCCGCCACCGGCCTGAAGACCCGGCCCAAAGCCTCGATGGACAAGGCCAGGATCAGGGAGCTGCTCAAGCTGGCCGACACCCAGACCATCTTCCTGAACCACCCCGTCGGCTACGCGAAATAATCTTGAAATGATTATGCCTAAAAAGTTTTTGCTTATTCTTCTATAATTTGGTAATACTTAGCCAAAAGCAAGGAGGGAACTGACGACCTATTGATTATGAATTTTAATGATGTGACACCTAAACTGCCAATATAGACGGATATAAAGACATTACGAAAACCCAGCATGATTAAAACGTGATAACTCATTTAAATATTTGTATCAGTGATATATTATTAACAAAATGGACAAAGAAAAATTTGAATTGATAAATGGGGAAAAGTTTGCATTCCTTTTAATTTTGGGAGCACATATAGATTCAAATTTGCCTGATCTCTATCAATTGAAGCCGGATTTGTGGGTGATGAAAAAATTCCCACTGGATTTAGAAAAAAGTTGGAAAGATTGGTTAGGAGAATTTATGATTGAAGATATACAAAATGCTTCATTATGTATTGCTTCAAAATGTGGATCTGTAAACCTGGAGAGTATAGATAAAGAAAATGAGAAATTAAAAAAGCAATTAAGATCAATTTTAATTGGAATATTATTGTCAGGGTTTTGTCATTTCACAAATGATCATTTTGTTTTGACTGGATCGATGATTGAAGACAAAGCAAATGTGCGTTCTATAAACATAGAAGATCATTCAATTTTTCAGAAAGGAGCTCCTTTTGAAAGCATTACTGTCGAAAGATTAAACAAATCCTTAAAAATTGCTGAAGCTATAGAAAAATTTGAAGCTCTTAGATCTGGAGGTGATTTCAAGAGAATATTTAGATCGCTGCATGTTTACCATTCAGCCTTAGTTGAAATGGATTTAAGCGAAAAGCTGCATCAATTTGTTAGGAGTATTGAAGGATTTATATTTCCTGAGCAAGGGAAGGCAAAAAAACGATTTATTTCAAGAACCGAATTATTTTTAGGGAATAAGCTCAATGATTTTTCTAGAGAATTGTTTGACCTACGAAGTATAATTGAGCACTTGCATGGTCCTTATTTTTTGGAAGTGGGAAAGCCTAACAGAAAATATAGATTACATGTCTGTCAGCGAGGATTGGAATCTGAAGCACTTGCAAGGTATTGCCTGAGTAATTTTCTTTTAAATGAGAAACTCTGGTCGCATTTTGAAAATGATAGGAAGATTGAATTATTTTGGAAATTGCCTGAAAGTACGAAAAGAGATTTATGGGGTGCGCCCTTTGATTTAAAGCAGGTTTCAAGTGGTTTTATAATGCATGTTATTGATGACTCCGATTTATTGTTATAGTGGAATAGATAGATACACAACATTTGGTTATATCCCCGCCGCGCCCTCTCTATGATAAATAGAAATATCATAAGTAGGGCCTTTGCAAATGAAAAGTTGGAGTACAGGCCGACCTTACATTTGCGAATAATTATTCATATGCTTATACTCAATCAGGCTTGGGAGATGGTATTAACGAAATTTTCAAGGGCAAATCATAGGACTTCTAGAGGAGGGCTCAGATGAGATGGTTTGTATGGGTACTCTTTGTTGTTTGTATGCTTGCGCTCGGGAAATTGGAAGAATCCAATCATTCCACTGCGGCTTATATTGCATTGGTAAATGGTGCCGCCAATTTATGGTCTCTTACTGTTCTTTTGAAATATCGTCGGAATCCGGAAATGGTTCCAGATTTATTTGTAGCAATGAACTGGATTTCGT
>JALHSV010000613.1 GCA_022865525.1 Thermodesulfovibrionales bacterium | reverse complement strand
GTCAACGATTACACCATGCTTTAAAGAGATATATTTCGAATCCTGTCCCCCGATTTCGAATATCGTATCCACGCTCTTATCGATAAAAGCAGCTGCAGTGGCCTGGGCGGTAATCTCATTTTTCACGATATCTGCCCCAACATAATCAGCAATCATATACCTTCCTGAGCCTGTGGTGCCGACACCCATGATCTCGACATGATCCCCTGTTTCTTCCCCTATTTCTGAAAGTCCCTGACGTACTGCCTCGATCGGCCTCCCTGCCGTCATGAGATACCTTTTTGCTAAAAGTCTTCCGTCTTCATCAATTACAGCAAGGTTGGTGCTGATCGAGCCAATGTCTATGCCGAGGTAAGCCTTTGTTGTGCCAAAGGATGAAGGATGAAGGCCGAAGGATGAAGAGGTATTTGTTCCCGTTTCATCACTCATCATTCCTCCTTCATCCATTAAAGGAGGATATCCCTCTTCAAGAGGCCGGTAAGATTTTAAAAACTCCTCGAGCAGTGATATGTCAAAATGCTGTATGGCCCCCTCCTGCAGATTTTTTAATGCAGCACCAATGGCTCCCATGAGGGCGTGATCTTCGGGGACAAGCAATTCATCGATTCCAAAAATCTCCCTGAAGGCTCTCACCATCCCGTGATTTGCTGCAACACCACCCTGGAAGGATACAGGCTGAACAACCCTTCTTCCGTGTGATATTGATCCCCTGAAGTTCCTTGCAACAGCAAAGCACAGACCTGCAACGATATCGTCAACGGGAGTTGCAATCTGCTGGAGATGAATCATGTCAGATTTCGCAAATACACTGCATCGCCCTGCAATTCTGGGGGGCTTTTTTGATTTCAGAGCGAGTTCACTGAATTCTTCTATGGTGAGTCTTAACCTTTCTGCCTGCTGATCGAGAAAAGATCCTGTACCGGCAGCACAGACTGAATTCATCGAAAAGTCCTTTATTGCGTGTCCATTCTCCCCCAGAACAATGAGCTTTGAATCCTCGCCTCCCATCTCAATGATCGTTTTTATATGAGGAAATACCGTATGGGTGGAAAATGCCTGAGCCACAATCTCATTGACCGGCTTTATTTTGAGGATGGAAGCGATGAGTCTCCCTGCTGAGCCGGTAATAGAGAGTGAAAGGTGTTGGGGTAAAAGTGCAATCGTCGGGGGGATTTCTCTGATGCACTTCAGTGCAATGGATATGGGGTGGCCTTTATGTCTCTCATAGCGGCTGTAAAGCTTGCTCCCCTGTTCATCAAGAACAACAAGCTTTACGCTCACAGAACCTGCATCAAGCCCGACGAAGTTCATCCCTGCTCCGATTGTATAAAATTATACCATAGACATATCAAGACCGAATCGGCTTCCATGCATATTCAGAAAATCCACGGAAAAAATCTGCAGGGGACTTTCCTTTTGTAGAGGGCTATTCATATCAATACCAGGAGAGTTGAATGTTCGTCTCAAGGAGCGCGGATTATTATGCGGAGTTAACATGCAATAGCGGAAATTTCATTTCTTCCCGCTGCGTGTAGAAGGCCCGTGCACAGAGCCGTGCAAGATTTCTCACCCGGGCAATATATGCTGTTCTTTCCGTTACAGAGATGGCGCCTCGTGCATCAAGCAGGTTAAATGTGTGGGAGCATTTCAGGCAGAACTCATAGGAAGGAAGCACAAGGCCAAGCTTATTCAGCCTGATTGATTCTTTTTCAAAGGCTTCGAATTGTCTCATCAGCAAGTCGGTGTCAGCATAATCGAAATTAAATTTCGAAAACTCCACTTCGTCCATGTGATGGATTTCACCATAGGTTATTCCTTTGCACCAGTGCAGGTTGAAGACATTATCTACTTCCTGTAAGTACATGGCTATTCTCTCAAGACCGTAGGTTAATTCAAGAGAAACAGGTTTCAAATCAATACCCCCGACCTGCTGGAAATAAGTAAACTGGGTGATCTCCATGCCATCAAGCCAGACTTCCCAACCAAGACCCCAGGCACCCAGAGTGGGTGATTCCCAGTCGTCCTCGGCAAACCTGATATCATGTTTCAGTGGATCTATCCCCAGGAAGGAAAGGCTTTCGAGATAGACCTCCTGACTGTCCTTGGGAGATGGTTTGAGAATAACCTGATACTGATAATAGTGCTGAAGCCTGTTCGGATTTTCCCCGTATCGTCCGTCAGTAGGCCTTCTTGACGGTTCAACATATGCCACTTTCCACGGTTCCGGACCCAGCACCCTGAAGAATGTGGCAGGGTGGAATGTCCCGGCCCCAACTTCCATATCATATGGTTGGAGAAGAATACATCCCTTGTCTGACCAGAACTGCTGGAGCTTTACTATAAGATCCTGAAAATACATAGAACCTCCTGAGAGAAAAAATCATAAAAGAAAGGAAAAAGGTTTGTCAAATGGATGAAT
>JALHSV010000612.1 GCA_022865525.1 Thermodesulfovibrionales bacterium | reverse complement strand
TCCGAACACTCCCAAAGTATATCATAACCTGAGAAAAGGCAAAATATCAGAACAACCACAAAAATTTCTTGACCAGGTTCGTGATGTGATCAGAACCAGGGAACTAAGGTAGAGTTATATTATTAAAAAGGGTTTATGGTTGGTGGTTTCAAACTTTTAGCGCAACAAGAACATTAATCATTTCATCAGGTTTCAGGTAATTTAGCACAGCTCTAGGTCGATCATTTAGTTTACGCTGGACCTGGTTAATCGTTCTAACCGATATTTTTGTGAAATCAGTTCCCTTTGGAAAATATTGACGGAGCAACCCGTTAGTATTTTCGTTTGTTCCTCTTTCCCAAGGAGATGACGGATGCGCGAAGTATACCTCGATGCCTGTATCAATTGTAAAGCGCTTATGCTCGCTCATTTCCTTACCCTGGTCATAGGTTAGCGTTTTCTTGAGTTCAGTAGGGAAGGAGTAAAACGCTTTTGCAAATGCTTCTCGAACTGATACCGCATCTTTTTTATCTCCTAAGGGAACCAGAATTGTGTAACGTGTAGTGCGCTCGACCAGTGTGCCAAGTGCGCTTTGTTTGTTTTTGCCTAGAATCAAATCACCTTCCCAGTGACCAGGTACTGTGCGGTCTTCAACTTCTACAGGACGCTCCTCAATTGACAACATATCTGCAATCTTGCCTCGTGTTTCAGATCGCTCACCTGCTTTGTGGTTGTGCCGGTAAGCATGTTCCTGACGAAGTGCCCGGATGAGCGTGCGTTTGAGTTCCCCACGTGGTAATACATAGATATATCGGTAGATCGCTTCATGCGAAATTCGCATTTCCATATTCAAAGGATACTCTATTTTTAGCCGTTCGGATATCCCTTTTGGAGACCATTGCTGCGTCAAACTTTGTAAAACGTATGTGCGCAGGCGTTTATCTTTGTCTAATCGGGTTTTTCCTCTGCGCCGTGATCCAGCTGAATCCTGCGCCCGCCTGCATGCTGAGAACGCACGATATCCAATTTTTCCGCTGTTCCTATTGATTTCTCGGAATATGGTAACCCGATTTCTTCCTAATTCCTTTGATATCTCAGGTATTGACATTCCTAACGCCAAAGATCGACTGATTTCCTCACGTTCATTGTTTGTTATTCGATTGTATTTTGTTGTTTGCATACGAATGATTTTATCTCCTCATCCGTTGCACTAAATGTCTGACTCCTCATTACTATGCGCTCAAGTCCGTATCGGCATATTATTTGATAGACATTTGTTTTAAATATATATTACTTGTATACACAAGTATAATACACAGATATTCCTCGAAGTTACTATGGATTATAATTACACGTAGAACGAATTTCAGGAATATTTTCCCACTCTTTCGATCCTTTTAAATTGAGATGAGTGTAAATTTGCAACCTAATTTCAATCGTGCGATTCAAGATTTCAGGTCAGCTCGTCAAAAAGCTACATTAAGTAAGATAATCGCCCGTTTTAAAGGCGAATCGAATGAGTTATTATCCTTCGAAGAGGTTCGTCAAAAACTTAATGCCCAGGTGGGTCCAAATACAGTATTAAAAGAGATACCAATCAAATCTATCATTGGCAGTGTAAACCGCTATCAAGACTTCATGCGTGACTTCTT
>JALHSV010000611.1 GCA_022865525.1 Thermodesulfovibrionales bacterium | reverse complement strand
TGGGATTCCCAACATGACCGAACCACGCCCCCTCAGAGTTTTCCTGTGCCACGCCTCGGCGGACAAGCCTGCCGTGCGCAAACTATCGCGTCGGCTGGCGGCCGAAGGTTGGATTGATCCGTGGCTGGACGAGGAAAAACTTTCATTTGGTCAGCATTGGACAACTGTCATCGAGGAAGCCCTGGATGCGGCGGACATTGTTCTCATTTTTCTCTCCCGTAATTCTGTTCAAAAGGAAGGCTTCGTTCAATACCTTCGCCACTTATGCAGTAGAAAGTGGTTGGAAAACGGGATGAACCATACCCAAGCGGGCAATTTGCTCAAAAATCTTGGCCAATAAAATGCCTTCAGGCTTTTGCGGAAGTAATTTTATTGTCTCCGAGACATATCGGTAGCCACGATAATGGGACTTCAGGTCCAGAATGCTAAACTCTGGATTGTTCTCTCGAAAACGATTCAATAGGACGGTACTGAAATTCACCATGAAGAAGGATAGATTGGCCGCATTCGTCACGGCCACTTCTTTCACGTTCATGAAATCATCCAAGCCCCAATACTGCTTGGCGTCACGAAAATTGAACTCGATTTGAAAACGCAAGGAATAGTAGTCCGTGATTTTTTCGGGAGCCAGTTGTAAATCCGTGCTGCACAAGATCACATGCGCATGTGCCTGCGTCGAGAGGTTGGTTTTGAGGATGATCACCCCATTGATGGGAAAGGTAAATTCCTTGTTGAGCAGAATGGCTTGATACACTTGCGTACGAACGCCATTCTTCTTTGTATCGCTTTTGAGATATTTCTTTTTCATCTTGAGAACATCGACTTTGTCGCCATATTTGGGATGAGGCCCGTGTCCGCAATACTTTCCAGAGAAGGGCTCATACAGAGCCGCATCATGGCGTAATTTAGTAACGAAATGCAACCCCGTTTGCATGACCATCCAGGCGCTTGGGTAATTCCCAAAATGACCATCCATCACCAGGTAATGAACCGCCAGGACACCCTTCAGAATCGCCAAAAATGCCCGTAAAACGGGCTGAATCCGCAACAATTCAGAACTCAACGTCGGGTTTTCGTTTTTCTTGTTCTTGCTTCCTTTTGGGCGACCGACAGGATGTTTTGCTGCTTTCGCCGGCTTTCCTTTTTCCTTCTTCTTATTCTCTTCTTTCTCCTTGACCATTTGAACCACTTGGATCGGATAGGATTGCCGTTCTTGGACATCGATCACAGAAAACACAAAGAACGACAAGCTCGGAATGACGCGGTTTTGCAGACTGGAAAAGAAACGCCCAATCCCATAGGTCTCTTTTCCCGCTTTGCCAAACACCACTTCGTCTCCTGCTGCAATATATTCATGGCTCGGTTTCCACAACCGGCTCGTGAAGAAAATCCAGATGATTTGCAACCAGACCAATTTCCTGTGATACCAGCGCTGGATGGTTCGATAGCTTCCGCCTGCTTCGGTCCAACGCGAGATTTCCAACATGGTGATCCGTCCGTTGGTAATCAACATGCCGTAAATTACATGACTCATCTGTTGCAAGATGGTTGTCGAAACAACTGGCGCAATGCTTTGTAAAAGTGCTAGAATATCTGTCATGGGCTTTTTGGGTTTGGTGTGTTTTTGCAAACCCTACTTTACCCGAAAAGCCCTTCTTTTTCAGCCTACCTTTGGCGAAGGTATTGAT
>JALHSV010000610.1 GCA_022865525.1 Thermodesulfovibrionales bacterium | reverse complement strand
TTTATCCAACATAGCTAAAGGGGAAAAGAAAGGGAAAGTTTTATGAGTGAATCAGCAAGTTGGGATTGGGATACAAAAGAAAAATTAGTTGCAAACCTCAATGATTGGAAAAAGAAGTTTATCGACCTTCGTGAAATAACCCCCTCTGATGACGGTGAAAAAATAGCCGCTGTAGTCCAGCCTGAGAAAGGAAAGTTTACAACCTGTGTAAATGGAGATGTTTGGGAAGAGAAGTTTGAGAGGGTATACTCGCTCAAGTTTAATCCTGACAACCAGCTTATATCTTCAACATATCGAGATTATATATGGGCTCTTGCTGTTGAGCGTGAGATGTGGGAGGAAACATTCGATTTTATCTGGAACCTAACGTTAACTCAGGATGGAAAAGGTATCGCCGTCAATATTAAAAGGGACCCATACCTTGGTGCTGCAATCAATGGACAAGTATGGGAGAATCTATATATAGATGCAAGACATCTTGCCGTAAGCCCTGATGGAAAGAAGACAGCTTCGTGTATTCAGACAAAACAAATGAAAACATTAGATATTTTTACCTATCAACAGGGTATCTGGACTGTTGCAGTGGATGGGACTCCGTGGGAGAAAAATTTCTGGTCTGTTTGGGGTCCTGTATTCAGCTCTGACAGTCAGCATGTGGCTGCATGTGTAAGAACAGGCTTTGCTCAATACAACATTGCTGTAGATGGAAATACATGGGAAGGGCCGTTTGGTTTGGTGTGGGAGCCAATTTTCAAACCCAACAGCAATGATGTTATTGCCCCAATTAGAACACCGAAAGGCACTACACTGGCAATGAACGGAAAGCCAATTTGGGGTTTTTTCTTTAATGTATGGCGTCAGAGATGTAGTCCTGATGGTCAAAAGATAGCGGCGGTTGTTGTCCCAGCATTCCCTCGATGGACAATAGCAGTTGATGGCACACCCTGGAATACTACGTTCAGCGATGCAGTTCTCACTCCTGTTTTTAGTCAAAACAGCAAGCGGGTCGCAGCAGTAGTAAAGGATCATAAAAGATGGACTGTCGCTGTGGACGGCACCCCTTGGGCGGAAAAGTTTGACAATGCATGGGACCCGGTTTTCAGTCCTGACAGCTCTATAGTAGTAACCAAGGCTGAAAGAAATGGTAATTTTCATATCGTTGTTGACGGAAAGGTTGGAAAGAAAGGCTATGAAGCACTCTGGAACCCTATTTTCAGCCCCGATGGGAAGAAAATTTTAGTGAGATGTGTTGATGGCGGGAAATATTATCGCAGGGTTATCCCTATAAACGAACTTTAATGCAGGGAGTGAAACATGTTTGATTTTTTTAAAGATCCATCCTTATATAATTTTGTGAGAGGTCCATTAGTCTGGATTGCTTTTTTTGTTTTTATTGGCGGAAGCATTTACAGAATTCGGCAGATGGTTTTGCTGGCAAAGAAAGAAAAAGTTGTATATCCTTACATAAGCTTAAAACTCAGTTTGCGTTCCATTCTGCACTGGGTATTTCCATTTGCCAGTGTTAACTGGAGAAGTCGCTGGGTCATTACCACAGTAACCTTTCTTTTTCA
>JALHSV010000609.1 GCA_022865525.1 Thermodesulfovibrionales bacterium | reverse complement strand
TGGCAACAGCCGACCTCAAAGCCTTCGAACCATCAAGGACAAACAGATAATCCTTCCCGGTGTGCAGACCTCGCCGGGCTATGTCCTCAAGGAGACTCGCGCATACAGTGGCGTTCTCCGTGGCCCCCTGCCAAAGACCAAGGACATGCTTTCTGCCGCCCTTGTCCAGGCCTAAAGCCACGACAAGCAGATGCCCCTTGAATTCTATGCCGTCGATGAATAGCGCAACAAGATTAAGCCCGGAGAGGTCCCTCTCCAGAAATTCCCTCATCTGTTCCGCCGTAGCCTTCACAAAATGCCTGCTTACACTGGATTTCTTTATGCCGTAGCCTTTGACGAAGCCCTCAACCGCCTCCTCATAATTGCGGCTCGATATGCCAAGAACCATATTCTTCATTACCGCACTCCTCATGCCCTTGGGATCCCGGAAAGCCTGAAATGTGGCAAGCGGAATCTCCTTGTTGTCCTTGCTTCTTAGGCGAGGACGGTCTATCAGCACCTTCTGCTTGTCGTAATATACCGGGCTGAGATCGCTGCCCCACCAATTGGCTGCCCTTAAAGGATTCTTTGAGTCCTTAGACCCGGCTATCATCTCGCACTCGGAATCCATCGCCGCCGACATGAGCAACAGCCCCGCCTCCTGCGCCAACTCCCTGATCGCATCAGGCAGGCTCTCAATAACCCCAGCCACCGGCAAAGGAAGTTCCAACAATACACTCCCATCGCAGACCTCCCTTACTTTTCCATTTGCTTTTTTTTGCATATTCCGATATCTTTTCTTCATAGAAACGACCTCCTTTTAGGGTTTTGATTTGGTAATCAATTCTAACTGGGGGTCGCTTCCTACTTCAACAACTTACAGGGGCATCTTCTTCCGCAGTGAGGACGAGTATGCGCATTTGATGAAGCTATACGTAACAAAATTAATTGATTCTTAGGGCCGCTTAGGGTCATGATCAACCTACTTTTTCAAATAGAAAGAGGAGGAAACAATGATCCAGGCAAGGCCGATTGTCAGCAGACCACAAGGCAGTGAAATCGAAGCAGTACATTATTTGACCGTAGCAGACTCTCCTATTGATCGCATTCTTCAGCAGATTTCTAAGATGGAACTGCCCGAGAGGGAGCACTTCGAGAGCTACATGCGGCACAAGTGGAGAATGAATCACAAGCCAAGCACTCTACTAAACAGCTTCCACGCTGTGAGTTCCTTTCTCACTTTCTACAGTGGTTTAGGCAAGAGTCAACTTCAAGATATTGTCAGTGGCGATCTCGAATTATTTATCGAACACGAGCAGGATCGAGGGCTAAAAGTCACAACGGTCAGGACAAGGCTTAATAATCTCTGGGCTTTCCTGAGGTTTCTGATCGAACAGGATATTATTAATGAACGCATACTTAAACGTAAGATCAAACTCAAAGTGCCTGATTTCCTGCCAAGGGCTATTGCACCGGGTGATGTCAGAAAGTTTCTTGGTGCTATCAAAGAGAGACGTGCCCGTGCCCTGATACTCGTACTCTTACGAACAGGCATGAGAATCGGCGAAGTTCTTCGACTGAAAGTAATAGACCTGGATATCAGGGAAAGAAAGATTCACATCTATGAGGGGGAAAAGAACTGTCTTGGACGAGTTGTATATCTCAGCGACGATGCTCTGATGGCCTTAAAGCTCTGGCTTGGCAAGAAAGAGCCGCAAACAGAGTATCTATTCCCTGGTCTGCAGCGTAAGCATTTAGGGTACACTCAAGCCCGCAATATTTTCGTGAAGTATATATGTGCTGCAGGGCTGCAGCATAAAGGCTACACGATGCACAGTCTCCGGCATACCTTTGCGAGTGAACTGCTCAATGCCGGCATGCGCCTGGAATATCTGCAGTTGCTTTTAGGTCATCGTAACATAGAGATGACCCGGCGATATGCTCGCCTGACCGACAAGAGCCGCGAGGAGGAGTACTTCCGTGCCATGGCGATTATCGAACAGGGAGGCATTCATGGAACCTACTGAGCCGATTGCGCGGTACCGGAGATTCCTGAAGCGCAGGAACTATTCGGTGCACACCGTAAAAAACTACATCAATATACTCGGTCACTTCAGTGCCTGGCTACAGATTCCTATAGAGCGGGCAACCTCCAAAGAAACCGATGCTTATATTGACCATTTATTGAGAAGGAGAAAGAAACCAAAGACAATAAACTGTCATTTCGGCTGCATCCATGCTTTTTACGATTACCTGATCGAAGATGAGGGAATGCATCTTGCCAATCCGGTTAAAAAGAATTACAGGCTTCGTCTGCCTCGGCCACT
>JALHSV010000608.1 GCA_022865525.1 Thermodesulfovibrionales bacterium | reverse complement strand
CCTGCATATCAACGCGCATTTGGGACGTGATTGCTCCTCCGAGGCGCGTTTTGACGGATAAATCTGTCACAACACAAAACCGCCAGGGTTGTTGGTCGTGCGCGGATGGGGCAAACGCGGCAGTGGTGAGAATACGTTGTATAACGGAATCAGGTACAGGGTCCGTTTTGAAGCGGCGGATGGAGCGGCGTGTTCGCAGAAAATTGTGGTAATCCATATGGCTAACTGTTCACAGATACTTTATCCGGTTGAATTTTGTAAATGACGCGTGTCTGGCCTGCCTGTACTGTCCATGGCTTATTGTCATATAGAGCAAGCGATTGCGAATCATCCATGTCGATTGCATGACCAATTGCCTTTTTGTACCTAATCAACTCTTCAAATGATAGAACTTTGAATTCAACGCCGTCGAATGTCATTCTGGATGGATTGGCGTGATTTATAGAATCCCAACGTTTTTCGCTTATGTTGTAAAAACGTAATTTGTCAACCGGAAAGATATCAAATTCCTGCCCATTAACGTGTAATACTATCAACGGCAAATCCCAAATATCGTCCCGATAGTTTTCTTCAGAACAGTCTTCAACAATATAATCGCTGAAAAGACGTTTCAAGGATTTGATGTCCGCATCCATAATGCTGATATCAATATCCGCCAGTGATCTTGTACTTCCGTACAGGTTGGCAGCGAATCCGCCGCTAATTATGAAATCAATTTCAGCGTTTGACAGAACATTTACTACTCTATGAAACGCTAATAGTTGGTGTTCACTTAACTGTATCATACGAACATCCTTGATGAGAGATTGCGAATTGCATCACGGTAAATGTTACTTTCCGATAGACGTATTTGTCTATTGGAGGAGCAACATGATGAGCCTGAAGAGCAAGCGCGAGTTATTAGAAGTTGTGCGACCACGTTACCTAAAATCCAGTAAATTTGAAAAGCAGAAGATTTTGGATGAGTTTACTTTTGCCACTGGATACCATCGAAAACATGCGATTCGAGTTCTGAAAAACCAAGTGCAAGTTCAAAACCACCTTAAAGGGAAAACCAAAACCTATAAAACCATCTATGGTGGCGAAGTGGTGCAGGCGCTTGAGCAAATCTGGGAAATCTATGGGCAAATCTGTTCCAAACGTCTGCAACCATTTTTACCAGAAGCCATTAAGGTGCTGGAACGTTGCAAAGAGATCGAGCTTTCCAAAGACACAAAAGAACTGCTCTTGAAAATCAGTTCAGCCAGTATCGATCGTTGCTTGCGTCCCATCCGAATCAAGTCACCGCATGGCTTGAGTACCACCAAACCTGGCAGCTTGCTCAAAAACTTGATTCCAGTACGCACCTTCACCGAATGGGACGATGAACAACCTGGGTTCATGGAAATTGACCTCGTAGCGCACTGTGGAAACACCACAGAAGGGCAATACCTGAATACTTTGACCTGCACTGACATTTCTACGGGCTGGACGGATGTCACCGCCTTGCCGCGCCGCTCACAAGAGGCGGTTTCTAAAGCAATCCACCTAATGCGCCAAAGACTGCCATTCCCTTTGCTTGGCATCGATTCGGACAATGGCGGTGAGTTCATCAATGAGTTGTTGTACCACTACTGCCTGAAAGAGGAGATCACCTTTACCCGTTCCCGTCCATACAAGAAAAACGATCAAGCCCATGTCGAGCAAAAGAATTGGTCTGTGGTTCGTCATACCGTTGGCTATGACCGCTTGGAAACAGATCAAGAGCTTGCCATTCTGGAAAGTATCCATGCTGATTTACGGCTTTACATAAACTTATTTCAGCCATCTTTCAAACTGATTGCCAAAGAACGCATTGGCAATCGAACCATTAGACGGTATGATACGGCCAAGACACCTTACCAACGTGTCCTTGAACGCAAAGATATTTCTTTAGAAGCCAAAGCGCGGCTCATGAACTTGTATGTCCAACTCAATCCTGCTGAATTTCGACGCCGCATTGACCAAAAAACTGCCAAACTTTGGAAACTTTCTCGGTAACATTTTCTTTTGATGCAACGTTACCATCAAAGTAACATTTTATCTTGATGCATTACGCACATGGGCAGCAAGTGGTCGTTCGGAAATTGGTAAGAAAAGAGATCATGGGAAGAATTATAATGCCTGCTGGATACGCAACAGCGATTCTCAATAAGAGCCATGTCATTGTGACGCGTACTTTGCGGGTGTTCGCCTGTCCCGATGATTTTACGGGGTCTCAAAGACCGCGAAGCGTGCCTTTCCCGAAGGACATCGGGACGATGTGGCAATCAATCCCCGCGCAACAAGAGACTGCTTCCCTTCGGTCGCAGGGCAGGCCGTTCTCGCAGCGACATTATTCATAACAAGAATTACCGGACCCATCTCATTTTTGAACATGCGTGCTATAATCGCACTTGCCCATGTCCTTCGCTCATCTTCATGTTCACACGGAATATTCCCTGTTGGATGGCTTCTCGAATATCAAGAAGCTGAT
>JALHSV010000607.1 GCA_022865525.1 Thermodesulfovibrionales bacterium | reverse complement strand
TAACGAGGGGAAGAATGCCGAATTTTGGCTCGAAGAAAAGGGGGGTCCATTCCTTTTCAGTTAAAAACTCTTTGAACGAGACAACCTTAAAAAATCCATAGGATTCGTATACCAGAACAATAACAATACTGATCGTAATTAATACAGAAGAGAGAGCACACAGAAAGAGACTGGTCTCGATGATTCCTTCCTTGATTTTCTTTGACATGTGTATCGCCATATCAGAAAAAAGTAAGATTCTATTTCTTTGATTCCTCGATTTTCATGAGATCCTCTATTTTCACCCCGACATGGCCCTTTCCGGTAAACATGCTGCCCTTTTTCATTTTCGAAAATCTTTCCTGGGCAAGGGTATACGCCTTGGCAGGGAGGGGAATATATTTGGCCTGTTTAACAAGTTTCTGGGAGTTTTTCAGATAATAGTCCACAAACTCTTTAACCTCTGGTTTTGCTGCCGATTTCGTGTTTATATAAATAAATAGGGGCCTCGAAAGTGGCTCATAGGTTCCATTTTCGACGGTCTGAAGAGACGGAACAACCGGCCCCTTGCCTCCGTCAAGCGGGGCAATTTTCAGCTTGTCTTTGTTCTCCTCATAGTATGCAAGACCGAAATATCCAATGGCGTTTTTATCACCGGCGACTCCCTGTACGAGGACATTGTCATCTTCACTCGCGGTGAAATCACCCCGTGATGCCTTAGCCTTCCCAACAATCGCTTCGGTGAAATATTCGAACGTACCGGAATCAGCACCCGGCCCGAAGAGTTTCATTGGCGCATCCGGCCATTCCGCTCTAACATGGTTCCATTTGGTTACCTTGCCCTTTGCTTCAGGCTCCCATATCTTTTTCAGGTCTGCAACTGTCAGGACTTTTACCCACGTATTCTTGGGATTCAATACAACAGCAAGCCCGTCGTAAGCGATCGGGAGTTCGATGTATTCAATTCCCTGCTCCTGGCATGCCTTGATTTCAGAGTCCTTAATGGGCCTTGAAGCGTCAGAGATGTCTGTTTCACCCCTGCAGAACCTTTTAAAGCCTCCGCCGGTACCTGAGATACCTACCGTAACTTTGACTGCACCTTTCTTGGCCTTCTGGTACTCTTCTGCCACTGCTTCAGTAATCGGATAGACCGTACTGGAACCGTCTATTTTAATGATCTTGTCTGCTGCCTTTGCTGGCAAGGAGCATGACAATGTTACAACTGCGAGCATCATAAAACATAAGACAATTTTTTTGAACATATAAGCCTCCTTTGTATTATTTATAAATTAGCATAAGGGAATTTTGTTACAGGAATATGAAGGGAATGTTAATTGTTGATGAAAAATGGCACAAAAGGTGAATTCTGTCTTCGACAGTCTTCAAACCCGCTCAAATATAATATCTGCCATTAATTAATGAACAATGTGGGTTATAGTGCCTATCGCTTACTGATACTTATGGTTTAATACCTTTATACCGAACTTCTTCAGGCTCCTGGTCAGAGCGTGCAAGGGAAGTCCCATCACATTAAAGAAATCCCCTTCTATCCTTTTGATTAGCACGGCACCAAGCCCCTGAACTGCATAGGCACCGGCCTTGTCTAAAGGCTCACCTGATCTGATATATGCCTCTATCTCATTCACACTCAGCCTCTTGAAAAAGACCTTTGACTCAACCGATGTGGTTAATTCTTTTTT
>JALHSV010000606.1 GCA_022865525.1 Thermodesulfovibrionales bacterium | reverse complement strand
ACATGGTCAACTTCAAGAACCTTGAACTCAGGGAAGCAATGCCGGATATCGAAAATGCACTGGGACTGCACCTGAAAGGAGGAACGGTCAGAATACTGCCTATTTACCGTCTTAATTCACTCGTCGTTGTTGCGTCATCGAGTGAACAACTCATGTATATCAAGAAATGGATTCAGATATTCGATGACATGTTCTCGGTGACGAGGTTAAAAATATTTGTCTATCCTCTGCAAAACAGCAAGGCAACGCATATTGCATCGCTTATGCAATCAATTTTTTCAGGAAGTTCAGCCTCATCCGCCTCGACACCAACTCCGACGCCGAGACCGGCAACCCCAAGAACTGCAACAGCCGGAACAACTGCCCAACCGACGACTACTTCAAGCACAGAACTGAGGACCGGAGCAGCAGCTACGGTTTCCGGTGGAGGGAAATTTGTCTCCCCTGAAACGAAAGTGTTTGCTGACGAAATAACGAACTCATTGATAATCCTCGCAACCGCTGCTGATTATTCTTTTATCGAGGAAACGATCAGGAAGATTGATATCCTGCCGAGGCAGGTTGTGATAGAGGCCCTTGTCGCTGAAATAAAGCTGACGGATGATCTGAGTTTCGGTCTTGCATGGTCTTTGAAAACTGACATCAAGTTTTCCCTGAAACCGTTTGATAATCCCGTTGATCTCGATGGTGCAATGGGGCAACGGTCGTCTGCTCTGATTACTGATTCAAAAGTCGGAGCCGTGCTTTCGGGCTCAGGGTTTTCCTTTCTCGCGACTGATTCCTCGGGAATCGTGAGAGCCAAGATTGAGGCCCTTGCATCAGCCTCGCGGGCACGGGTACTGGCGTCTCCGCACATTCTCGTCCTTGATAATCGCGAAGCACGGATTCAGGTCGGCGATCAGGTGCCGATTGCGACTTCCGAGTCAAATATCACGGGGACAGATTCAATACAGAGGACCATCCAGTATAAGGACACGGGTGTTATTCTCAAGGTGAAGCCTCAGGTGAATGAGGGCGGACTCGTCTCGCTTGAGGTCTCACAGGAAGTTTCCACCTATTCCATACAAAGGATTTTTGATTCTGATCAGGTGGTCATAAGCAAGAGAGAGGCTACGACAAACCTTGTTGCGCAGGATGGACAGACTATTGTTATCGGAGGCCTGATAACAGAGTTGACGTCGAATGCAAATGAAGGTATTCCTTTTTTGAGCAAGATACCCCTTTTGGGCTATCTCTTTGGTGGTACAACAGACAAATATGAACGAAGAGAACTCATCATCCTGCTCACGCCGCATGTAATGAGGAATCTGAATGAGGCCCATGATGTAACAGCAGAATTTTTACAGAGGATGAAAGGCGTCCATCAGGATATTGATACAGAGGGGCTTGCAAGAGATCTGAAGGAACGGTATAAAAAACAAGGCAACCAGGATCAAAATATTCAAGAGTTGAAACAAAATACCCCTTGACAGAACCCTACTTTTTTCTGGATAGCATCTCCAGCAAATTTGTACAGGCTTTGAACTCACCCAACTTCTTTCGTATTTAAAATGATGTGTCGGGAATTACCGGGAGGAGAATACGCAGATTTCATTACGCTTAAAGGAGGTATTAATTATGAAAACATTAATTATAAAATCCCTCCTAACCTCCCTTT
>JALHSV010000605.1 GCA_022865525.1 Thermodesulfovibrionales bacterium | reverse complement strand
GAAAAAGGAAAGGTCGTAAAGCTGAGACTTCCCTCTGTCAAAATTTTATCCAGCAATAGAGAAGCATCAGGCTTGAATTAAAGCGAAGAATATCGGTGAACATGAAACCCTGCAAAGTATCATCCTACCAGTTCATGTTTTTCATTTTACAAAGTGTCATTTTTTTGTTGACTTGCATTTGAACGTTGCAGCTAACCAAAAATATCCTCTGCGTTTGTTTGATGAAGGAGCAAACCGGAAACAATCCTTCCTGTTACAAACACCTCTTATGATCCCGATAGAGGGCAAACGTTCACCGCACTTTTAATGGTTTATGCTATCTGCTGATTAACTCAGATACTCCACAGATAGAATGCCCCGAAGATGACTGCATATTTCTATCGATACCTGACGATATTCAATATGCACTTGACTTCATATTTGAAATTGCTCATTATAGATTATGTGGATTATTGATAGGACCGAAGAGATTGCAGAATGGATAAGGAAACTCGATGAAGACGCAAAGGAAGCAATATTAAAAACCCTTTTGATCTTGCAGGAAATAGGACCCTTACTCGGGAGGCCTTATGTTGACACAATCAAGGAAAGCAAACATAAGAACATGAAGGAAATAAGAATACAGAACAGGCAAAGACTGTTCTGTATTCTTATTTCCTTTGATCCCGACAGAAAGGCAATTCTTCTTGTTGGAGGAGATAAACGGGGAGACAAGCGGTTTTATCAAAAGATGATACCGCTTGCCGATGCTTTACTTGATGAACACATAAAGAAATGGAGAAGACAGAAATGAAAAACAAGCTGAAAAGAAAAGACTTTATAGATGAACTCGCAGCGATGCTACCTCCCGTAAGAGTTCAAAGGGCAAAAAAGGAGGCAGAAAAAGAGATCTTCCGGATCAGGCTTTCTGAATTGAGAAAACAGATGGGTGTGAAACAGGAAGATATCCAGGCATTTACACAATCCGGAATTTCAAAACTTGAATCGAGAAAAGACATGAAGATTTCAACCTTGGTGGAATATCTTCAAAACATCGGTATGGGTTTGGAAATTAAGGCTTATCCGAAAAAAAGGAAGCACAGAGCAGATGAGGTTGTCCTTCTGAAAATGTAGTTTTACAATGGCTTATAAACTGAAAAGGCCGATCATGCGCAACGGTTTTACAAAGCATTGTACGGTCTGGTGACAGGTTGCTAACTTATCGAAATAAAACAGAAACAGCCTATTGATGCTTGTAGCGCCTTGATAATAGCCGATTCTTAAATAATGCCATAACTTATTGATTTTATATAGGGTAAATGGAGCGGGCGACGGGATTCGAACCCGCGACTTTCAGCTTGGGAAGCTAACACTCTACCACTGAGTTACGCCCGCAAATCAATGACTTACGGGATAGTATACCATGGACTGTCATAAAATCGTAATAATTTACCCATTGGGAAGCTGACACTCTACCACTGAATTATGCCAGCAAATCAATGACTTACGAGGCAGTATAACATGGAGTGTCATAAAACCAGACTAAGAGAGACAAAAAATATAAAAAGATAGAAAGCTATCATTGCGCGCTCAAAGCCTTCAAGTACAAGGCCTTGTGAAGTATTCACATTGCACCCCATCATTCAATAATAATTTCAAATTTCCGGTGCTATATTTCGTCCCAAAGGTGAGATGACTTTTCTACGTATAGCACATAGAAGTCAACACAACGATAAAATCTTCATCCAGTTAAATTCGAAT
>JALHSV010000604.1 GCA_022865525.1 Thermodesulfovibrionales bacterium | reverse complement strand
TCCAGGGTCCCAGTCACCGGAACACCCCAACTCAGACTGTAAAGAACCTACCACGGTGTCGGTCGATGGTGTGGGTGTATCACTTGCATGAGCAGAAATCAAAACGAGAGGAGATACAATTAAGAGCAAAAACATTAATAAGGTGGATAATTTTTTCATAGACGCCTCCTTTTTATATTCAGGATTCAGAAAAGCATTGCATAAACAGGCAAAAAAATATGTAAGTTATGTTCACCCCCTTAAGAGATAGAATGCGTCCCAAAAGGACATACAAATATAATACTCTATCATTTGAATATGTCTATGATATTCTTGCTATTTTTTATAATTATATTGCTCTTTTGAAAATAATGTTAGAATTTGGAGTTTAATCTGTTCATTTGCCGGAGCAATCTGCTACCGGAAGGCTTGATATGAATATCTCTGCTTCAGGAAGAATAGGAAAAGAAAAGCGGGAAATCTCCCGCCTTTCTTTTCAACGGTAAAAACAACCCTACTAAAGAGCAGGGGGTGTGAAATCTAATGCGGTCTCTGCAAAAGCATTAGCCTGAGAACAAGCGCCTTTCTGTGGTGGATTCAAACCTTTGACTTTTGCTGTTGCCAACTGTCCCGATAGGGTTGCACCGAAAGGATCCAACACTGCCTGGAGTTCTGCAAAAGTTACTGTGATATTTGTATCAGTTGTCCCTGCGTCGAAGTGGACTTCCTGTGTTGCAGTCGGATCGGCCAAGAGGGGAATTTCGAAGACGATCTCGAAGGCATATTTGTTAGCGTCAGCCAGAGCGTCCCAAGAGCAAGAAACTGTTTCAGCACTAAAACTAAAATCTATAGAGCATACAAGGTTGGTAGGAGGATCGACAAGACAAGCAGTCTTCCCATTCCCTCCAGCCATCGCTAATGAACCTACCATTAAAACAAGTACCATCGTCAAACATATCAAAATAGTTTTTTTCAATTTCTGCCTCCTTACTTTTTTATAATCTGTTTGAAGTAAGTTGGCTGGTTGCACCACTGGCTCCACCACCAACCTTGGTGCCCAAATAGGCAGATGGTTTCAATGCCGCCATTATCCTTTTTCAACTCTGAGAATTTGAAAAAGATTGATTCACCTCCTCCCTGTATGTTTTTCTGGCAGGAATGCTATGCTGATTCGATTTTTTCCATGTAATTCCCCCTAAAGGACACTGCCAGTTCTTGTATACAGTTTAGGCGCTAGGAAAAATGCCGCAACCGGCTTTTTAATGGGTAGCCCCAACATATTGTGTTTAGGTAGCTCTGAAGCATAGTGTTGGGTTGGTTGGTGGTTTGGGAAATAGATCCAAGCCACCGCAATGAAAATAAATGGCAGTCCGATAATGAGAACGATTACGAAATCCGCAGGCCATCCTTTTGACCTTTTCGATCTTGCCGTTGATCGCCTCTCCCAGAGCGTTGGTGATGCGATGACGCGCATAGGTAACGACGTTGTCTATATGCGCCTTAACCGTCTTAGCCGCCTTCTTGATGGGCTGAAGTCGAGAATGAGTCGCCCAGAAATACCATCGCTTGAAATAGTTTCTCATCGGGGCCTCATACCGGTAATCCCACAGATGCCGCAGATTCTCCTTGATCGCCCACGCCCGACATACCTGCAGGTCTTTGGCTCGCAATGCCTCAAACTCTCCCCGGCGCCACAACGGAATATTCTCCACGCTCCACAGCCACAGATACCTGGTACCCTTCAGAGTTTGCTCTCCACTCTCAGAAAGCTCATGATGTTCGCTCTTTCTGACCTCGTCCACCGCCGCCAGAACATGCTTCATTACGTGAAATCGATCAAAGACGATCTTCTTTCCCGCATCAGGCACATACGCCTTGGTCGCCGCGATATAGGGATCCCACATGTCCATTGCCACAGCCTTAACGCCAGACAGTTCCTCCTTGGTGAACTGCCGGTAATAGCGCTCAAGACTTTCCTGACCACGATCATCCCATACAAACTCAACCGTGCCGGCATCAATGTCGTACACCAACGACTCATATTTGTGCCCCTTAGCTATCGACTTCTCGTCCACTCCAATGCGGCTGGGGATCCGATGCTCCTTGCGCGCTCGGCCACGATCAACCGCTCGCTCCAGAGCATTCCAGCCCCTGTCCCAGCTCAATCCACAAAGCCGCGCCGTTGCCTCGATGCTGCACTCCTGAGCCACGCGGATTATCAAGCTCTCAAATGCATACGTCATGTCCGAGCCGTTTTCACCCACCTCCGAGTCGATCTGCTTTACCCCATGTACAGGGCAGTTTACCCGCGGTGGCCGCACATGGATATAGGTCTCCATCTGGCAGGTGTTCAAATGGCGATACACTCGCTCCGGCGCATGATCGTACATCCCATAAAACGTATCACACTCAGGGCATCTGACCCGGATGTCCCGCTCATGATCCACATAAATGTCGATACGCTGCGCCGCTTCGTCCATAATCACCTGATTCACAAACCACGGCAGCTTGATTCCCAATATCCTCGTAAAAAAAGCTTTCTCGTCCATGAACATAGAATACTTCAACAACTATATCTTGTATAGATCCATGAAGATGCCGGATGCGCCAAGATTACTAAAGGAAAGTTATTGCTTGGAATTCATAATTTGAAATGAACATTCCTTATGTTCACAAAGATGAAGAACCGTTGTTCATATTGTCAAGCACGTCAATTATTTCACTTAATATTTCCCCGGCTTGCTCTGACATATCCAGAAATTCTATCCCTATATGGTAAAGCTCAATATACTCTTTTTGTATCAAACGACATGAAACAACTCTTCCTGAAACACTGATAGCTTTATCTTCATTAAGAATAAGCTCCAATGGCAATTTGCTCTCGATCTCAAGTATATTCTGACTCTCTATGAGCATCCCACCAAGACTGAGATTATTAACGTTGTAAGTTTCTTGTAAATTTAATGTGGCCTTTTCTGGGTCTTCAATATGAATCCTCACATGAAGCCTGCGGCCACTTGAGCTGAACAAATCCACTTGCTTATCACTATCTCGCTTATGATCTTCTATAAAAGTTACAATTTCGTTGATCTTTTCGTTTGCAATATCTATAAATTTCATGCCTGCTCTATATATTGGAATAATATTATCCTTAGTATCCCTTATGCTTTCACTTAATAAAGACCATGCAACAATACCTTTTACAGTTAAAACCCTTCCCTTGCCCTCTATTGTAAGTGTATACTGCCCCCCTACAGTCAATCTCTTATCTGTCTGAAACGCAATGCCACCTTTGCTCATATCAAGAATTTTTACATATTTGGCAAGCACCATCTTGCCAGTAAATTCCATAAAATCCACTTTATATCTCTTATGCCGTCTTTTAATTTGCATGGCTCTTAGATCTTATTAATTACTGATAGGAATATACAACATTTTTACAACTTTAGCATTTGTGTTTTCCAGGAAGGAGGGTTGCTTTCAGGGTATCTATCTACTTTCAACCCCCTTTATGATGACCAAAATTAAATTTTGTCTCGTATCAATGACTTTAATACTTTCTCATCTCCGTCACAATGTGTGAGAGAATCTACAAATTTATTAGAAGGAGGCTCAGAAGGCTGCGCTGATTGGTTTTGCAAAAAGGGTTCGAGTAACGTTAAAGACTGAGGAGTTATACTGATGAAATACAACACAGTGTGCTCAAGCCTTAATGCAATGAGTGCGGTACCCTTGAAGTTGTCTTTATTGGTTTCATATATAACGTTAAATTCTGTACGCATTCGAAATCGATGTTCTTGTGATTCCTCGTTCTTGATCTCAAAAGTATACCATGTCATAATGTGTACCCTTTTATTGGTTAATCAGTGCATTCGTATCCGTTACAGGAAAAATCTCCAGAGTACCCATATCAGACCACATGCGGTAAGCAGCTAAGATTTCCCCAAAATCTCCATCCTCAATAAGGCGAACTATTCGGCCTCCCTTCGTATCGCACCACTCACCGAGTATGTTTATTTTTCCGCATGCTGTCGCTTGCTCTTGCTTTCGCCTTTCAATAACTTCATCAAACTTCTGAGGATCGAAGGTGAATATAGCTATAGACGGCACGTATCAAATCCCTTTATATTGAGCTTTTTAAACAT
>JALHSV010000603.1 GCA_022865525.1 Thermodesulfovibrionales bacterium | reverse complement strand
GGGATCATTCTGCACCGCTACATCAGGGCGGCGATTGCCGTAAAAAACAGTGACGGCACGTGCACGGTGTGGCCGCTGGTAACATTTCAGCAGGACTATGTAGGTGACAAGTTCCAGAAAACAAGATTCGACGGAGTTGGCAATCCATACAAAATTCCCTGTGAGCATGTCGGGAAATAGAGAGAAATTTTAAAACGCGGACTAGTTTTCGCTAAAAATGTTTCATTGAGTGATTTTCCCTAAAAAAATCACTGCCAGTTACCCTTGACAATTTTTCCCTATTTTGCCACAATCCATTGGGATGCCAGACGAAAAAGAGAGGTGGGGATTTCCTGCAGCAGAAAGGAAAACGAATAAGCCAGTGGTGGGAGTTTGTCCGGAATAAATGAGTAACCATTGCACAGGGAGCAGAATAGATGCCGATCGATGAATATCTAAAGCAGGTCAAGCAGCGGTATGCTGCTGGCATTTCTACCGAGCACAGTTACCGGGCCGATCTGCAGAATTTGATGCTGTTGATGGTCAAAGGGATTCAAGTAACCAACGAACCAAAAAGACAAAAGTGCGGAGCCCCGGATTACATTATCCAGAAAAAACAGGTGCCGCTGGGCTATATCGAGGCTAAGGATATCGGTATCGATCTGGACAAAACGGAAACGTCCGAACAGATCAAACGTTATTTGCAGAGTCTCGACAATTTTGTTTTAACCGATTACCTGGAATTCCGCTTTTACAAATACGGCCAGAAGGTGCATGAAATAAAGATCGCCTCTATTGAAAACGGAAAATTATCCATTCACCCAGAGTGCTATGATTCTTTTGCTACTCATATAAGGGACTTTTGCGAGTTCAAAGGACAGACCATTAAGTCGGCCGAAAAGCTGGCCAAAATGATGGCTCAGAAAGCAAGATTGATGGAGGAGGTTTTGTACAAGGCGGTGATGGAAGAGGATGAGAATAACTCGCTGAAAGACCAGTTGCAGGCGTTCCGGCGCATACTGATCCATGATCTTAAAGAAAAAACATTTGCCGATATTTACGCGCAAACCATTGCCTACGGACTTTTTGCCGCCCGTCTTCATGATATCACCCTCGAAAATTTCTCCCGCCAGGAGGCCAGGGAACTTATCCCTAAATCGAATCCCTTTTTACGCAACCTTTTTGATTACGTTTCCGGTGCACAATTGGATGACCGCGTTGTCTGGATCGTCGATGACCTGGCCGATATTTTTCGAGCTGCCGATTTGCAGGCGATCCTTTCCGATTTCGGTAAAACCAATGGGCAGGCCGACCCTTTCATTCATTTTTACGAAACTTTTCTTGCTGCCTACGATCCGAAGCTGCGCAAATCCAGAGGGGTCTATTACACGCCCGAGCCGGTGGTGAATTTTATAGTCCGAGCCGTGGACGATATTCTGCAAAGCGAGTTCGGCCTTTCCTCCGGTCTTGCCGATACCAGCAAGATCAAAATAAAAGTGGCAGATGAAAATACCGGAAAGACAATTGAAAAAGAAGTCCACAAAGTGCAAATACTTGATCCGGCCACCGGGACCGGAACCTTCCTGGCCGAAGTTATTAGACAGATTCACAAAAAATTCCAGGGGCAGGAAGGGGCCTGGTCCGATTATGTGGAAGAGCACTTGATCCCGCGGCTGAATGGCTTTGAGATCCTGATGGCCTCTTACACCATGTGCCACTTGAAACTCGAAATGCTGCTGCGCGAAACCGGCTATAAAGCAAAAGATGAAAGCAAGCAGCAACGTTTTCGGGTCTTTTTGACCAACAGTTTGGAAGAAGCCCACCCCGATACCGGCACTTTATTTGCCAGCTGGCTGTCCAGAGAATCTACCGAAGCGAATTATGTAAAAAGAGACACGCCGGTGATGGTGGTAATGGGCAATCCGCCATACTCTGTAAGCAGTAGTAATAAAAGTGAATGGATCGAAGCATTAACGGCTGATTACAAAAAGGATTTAAACGAAAGAAATATTCAACCGCTGTCTGATGATTATATAAAGTTCATCCGTTTCGGGCAGTATTTCATTGATAAAAATGGAGAAGGAATTTTAGCGTATATTTCCAATAATAGTTTTATTGACGGCATTATACACCGCCAGATGCGTAAGCATTTATTAGAAAGCTTTGATAAGATTTACATTTTGGATTTACACGGCAACGCCAAGAAAAAAGAGGTTTGCCCTGATGGTTCAAAGGACGAAAATGTTTTCGACATCATGCAAGGTGTTAGTATAAATATATATGTAAAAACGAGGGGGAAAAAGAAAAATGAATTCGGAGAAGTTTTACATTATGATTTGCAAGAGAAAAGAGAAATAAAATATAGTTTTCTAAATAGCAACGACTTGCAATCTTTGAAATGGAATAAACTTGAAATCAAAAAACCTAATTATTTTTTTATAAATAAAGATTTTAAAGACGAGACCTATTATAATGACGGCTTTTCAATTAATGAACTTTTTATAATAAAAGCAGCTGGGATAAAAACCCACCAAGATGCTGTGTTAATTGGCTTTAATGAGAAAGAACTGAAGGCTCAAATTGAGACTTATTTAAGTACATCACAAAGTAAAAACAATGTATTTACACCTTCAAAATGCACATCATTATCGTACCGTCCTTTCGATAATAGGATCATTTATTATGATACTGAATTGGTTGTTCGTCACAGACAAGATCAAATCAAGCATTCATTTTTTGAAAATTATTCGTTAGTAATGGGCAGGCAGACAAAGAACAAAGAAATCAGTCATTTTTTCATTACAAATACATTATCCGAAATGAAAACTGCAGAAAGCTCTACCGGGTCATATCATTTTCAGCTTTACGTTTATCCCGATTCAAACGAACAAAAAATAATTAAAACAACCGGAAGATCACCAAACCTAAACCAAGAAATAGTTGAGCAAATTGCACAGCAATTAGCTTTAAACTTTACCTTTGAAAAAGAATCTAAAGAAGGGACTTTTGCTCCTATAGATATTTTGGACTATATCTATGCAACAATACACAACCCCACTTACCGAGAAAAATACAAAGAATTTCTTAAAATTGATTTTCCTCGTGTGCCTTTTCCTGGAAATGCAGAAATATTTTGGAAGTTGGTCAAACTGGGCGGTGAGCTCAGGCAGATTCATTTATTGGAAAGCTTTGTAGTGAATAATCTGATTACGACTTATCCTGTAAATGGTAATAACAAAGTAACAAAAGTAAAGTTTGAATCAGGCAAAGTGTGGATAAACGAAACCCAATACTTTGACAAAGTTCCACAAATCGCCTGGGAATTCTATATCGGCGGCTATCAGCCCGCGCAGAAGTGGCTGAAAGATCGAAAAAGCAGAGAGTTGAATTTCGAAGATATTCTCCATTATCAAAAAATCATAGTTGCGTTGAATGAGACAGATCGTATAATGAAGGAAATTGATAAGGTGGTGGAATTTTGATATGAATGCTGACAAGGAGTAAAGATGGGAAATATCAATGAAATATTTGCAGTAGTTACTCTTATTATCCAAATTCAAAATGGTAAACCTATTGGATCAGCCACAGGATTTTTCTATATAAAAAATGACATTGTTTATCTTATAACCAATAGACATGTTGTTGGAGACGATAAAAAAATAAAGCCTGAAACCCTGCGAATCCGGTTACATTCAGATCCAAATGATTTAACTAAAAATGATAATTTTGATATACCTCTTTATTCTGATGGCGTACCTAAATGGCATGTTCATAAAAATTACTTAAAAAATAAAATTGATGTCGCTGTTATTGAGATTGATCAAAATAAAATAAAAGAAGGACATTTTATTAAAGGAATTTCTTCAGGAAATTTTTTCCCTAAAAATTTTGTGATTCAACCAGGTGAAGATGTAATGATAATAGGATTTCCAAGAGGCTTATCAGATATAAAACATAATCTTCCAATTGTTCGAAATGCTATGATATCAAGTGTTTATGGTGTTGATTTCCAGGATAATCAGTTTTTTCTAGTGGACGCAAATCTTCATCCCGGAATGAGTGGCAGTCCGGTAATAACAAAACCAAAAAACATTTGGCCAGATGAGAAGGGAGATGCAACCCTTTTAACCGGATCGCCAATGTATTTCCTTGGAGTTCATTCGGCAACTCTTGGAATTAGTCTGCCATCGGGAGAAGAACCTCTGGGTTTGGGAACTGTGTGGTATGGATATTTAATTGAGGAAATAATTGATTCAATTGGAAACTAACAGAATAATTTTAAATGGGAAATTAATTTTACGTCTTATATTAAGTCTAAATTTGATTTATAATTTAAGTATATCTTAAATTTATTAGGAGAAATATAATGACTGGAAGCGGAGGGGCAAGAAAGAATGAGATGAATAAAACTGAATTGGTTAAAGCCATTGCCGAAAATGCGAATTTGAAGGTTTCTGTAACTGAAAAGCTTGTTAATGCATTCCTTGATGCCATCTCTCATTCTTTAAAAAAGAAAAAAAAGGTCACACTTATTGGCTTCGGTACATTTGCAGTAGCGCATCGCAAAGCCAGGGCTGGAATCAACCCAAAAACAAAGCAGCGGATCTCAATTAAAGCTAAGAATGTTCCGGTTTTTAAAGCAGGAAAAGCATTAAAAAATAGAGTTAAATGAAAATATGTTGAAATTAAGTGAATGGAGAAAAGATCACTATTACTACTTCTCAGGAAAGGCAAGTGAATTAGCAAGGAATCATTCATTCGCAGGAATTGCGATTATTTGGATATTTAAAACTGTAAATGGAGTTCATTTTGGATTGCCAAAGAAATTATTCTATCCAATTATTTTTTTTGCACTTTCAATACTGATTGATCTTTTCCAATATGTTTGGGGAACAATTATTTGGGGATATTTTACACGAAAAGAAGAAAAAAAAATCGAAAGAAAAATTAAAGAATTAAAATCAAAAAATGTAATAAGTAATATTGAACAAGACCCAGATATAGATGCCCCACGTTGGTATAATTGGCCAACAAATACTTTTTTTACTTTGAAAATAATCTTGGTTGTAATTGGGTACTTCTTTTTGTTTCAGTTTTTAATTGAATTTGTAAAAGCATATTAATCATCTTGAGACAATAAATAGATGTTTATTGAACCAATTAAATGTAAAAAATGTGGTTTAAGTGGATATGCTGCCGAAGAACCTTTTCAAATGTCCAACTCTTCTGATGGCAGTCAACTTCATTGCAAATGTGGCAATACAATTGAGTTGAAAGACCAAGAGGCTATAGACCAACAAATTCTATCAAAAAATACTTTTTCGCGGCTAACTTCTGTGTCCAATTACAGTGAATCGGGAACTTTGACGCTTAAACCCGGAGAATCCGTAAATGTGCAATTCTCAAGGCATATTGATTATATTTGCAAAGTCTTCTTAACTCCGAATGCACAAGTACTTACGAAGGAAGCTTTTGTTTCTTCTAAATCAATGATAGTGCTGACATCTATACCTCCAATTCATGGTAACACACCACCTATTGTCGATATTACATGGATGGTATATGGATTGATTAACGTTGATTTACTACCGGCTTGGCACATTCATTTTTATTCTGCAATTACCCAAAATGAAAACAGGTTGTATAAAGCGGCAGTGATTGATTATGCGGTAGCTTTCGAAACTTTTTTAGAATCCTTTTTGGTTGAGAAATTCACGTCCCAATTCGGAAATGATTTGTCCAAATATATTTTAAAACGAATAAATAAGATCGAAGATCGAACGAAAGAACTTTTACAATATGCTATCGGCTATAGATTAACTGAACGTGCGGATGTGTATCAACCTTGGGATGATCATGTGAGAAGGCCAAGGAATCGACTTGCTCACGGAGAACGGTTGTTCATTGGAAAAGATGAAGCAGAAGCGGCTCATTCTGCTTGCTATCAGGCAATCCGTTGGATTCAATCACAGAATGATATTCCGAGGAGGTAACATGAGCAGACGTAAGGCGAAAGAATTTTTGGTCTTTGAGGATGAGTTGTTCACTATAGAGCAAAGCGCTACTTGCCCCATACCCGGTTATTTGATTTTAAGGCTGAAGGGGCCGGAGGCCAGCCTGGCCCAATTGCCAAAAAAAACCGCACAGCTTCTCGGCGTTATGCTAAAGCGAGTGACCAATGCCGTCGAGCGGGCTGTCAAGCCCGAGCGGGTCTACGTCCTGTCCTTTTGCGAGATCGAGCCGCGGCTG
>JALHSV010000602.1 GCA_022865525.1 Thermodesulfovibrionales bacterium | reverse complement strand
TGCTGAGGACTACATCAAACAGGGTAATTACAGCGCGGCTATGAATACCTATAAAACTATCCTCTCTGAGGATCCCGAGAACAAACAAGTCCTGCAGCGCGTCGCTGAGCTGAAAGCTCTTTTAAAAATGCTCGGTAAGGATCAGGAAGCACATATCTTGAAGCTCGAAGGTTTCCTTGAAGGAATAAAAAAAAGAAGGACTGAGTTTTTTTAGGCAGCACCTGAAGAAACAGGGAGGGAATTCTGGCTAAATTAAAAGAACCGATGATAAAGGTACTGGTCGTCCATGGCCCCAATCTGAATCTTCTTGGCAAAAGAGAGCCATCTATCTATGGGACAAAATCACTCAAGGCCATCAATAAAGATATCTCTTCTCTTGCTTCCGAACTGAACATAAATGCAAATATTGTACAGCTTAATAGTGAGGGAGAGATATTAGACATTATCCAGAAAGCCGACTATGATGCACTGATCATCAACCCTGCAGCATACACCCATACCAGCGTCGCAATACGAGACGCAATTGCGGCAGTCAATAAACCCGCTATAGAGGTACATCTGTCAAATATCCATAAACGGGAAGAATTCAGACGGAAATCATTCATCGCTGAAGTCGCTCACGGACAGATAAGCGGCTTCGGCCCGGAGAGCTATCTCCTCGCCCTCCGTGCAGTGAGGAGTATCCTCCCGAAACAGTAATACCTTTCCGGCGCTATGAAAACAATATCTGATAGCGTGTACACATCAAGACTTGTCCTTATCAGGGAAGCCATGAAAAAGAAAAAAATCGACGGTTTCCTTGTTACCGACATAACAAATATCCACTATCTTACCGGTTTTTCCGGTTCCTCAGGGTTTCTTTTCATTACCGGGAAAGAACATTTCTTCTCAACCGACTTCAGATATAGGAACCAGTCCGAGCAAGAGGTAAAGGGATGGGATATTGTTATTGAAAGAGGGAACAGGATACAGACAATTCAAAACCTTTGCAAGAAGACCGGGACAAAGAATCTCGGTTTTGAGTCTTCCGTCACCTACGAATTTTACAATCAATTATCTCAAAAAACATTCCAGATAACTGCCGCCGACCACTTCATCGAAAGATTGAGGACAGTAAAAAATGAGGCTGAGATCAATACCATCAAGGAAGCTGTGAAGCGGGCTGAGGAGGCATTTCTTGAAGTTAAGCCCTTCATTCGGGAAGGAGCACATGAGCGTGCAATCGCATTGAGACTTGAAGAACGATTAAGGAAAAAAGGGTGCAGGAATATTCCCTTTGAGATTATTGTTGCATCAGGCTCACATTCAGCTCTGCCCCATGCCAGGCCGACAGAAAAAAAACTCCAAAAGGGTGACCTTGTTATCATCGACTGGGGCGGCGAGGCCGATGGGTATTGCTCTGACATGACACGAACGTTCCTTATCAAGGGACAACATATCAGCAAGCAGAAAGAACTGTATCAGATTGTTTTATGGGCTAACAGGAAGGCGATATCTTCAGTTATTCCGGGCATTGAATCGAAACAGGTAGACAGCACCGCTCGGACGTTCATCAAGAATGCAGGGTACGGTGAGATGTTCGGCCATGGCACAGGCCACGGTGTCGGGCTCCAGGTGCATGAATTGCCGCGCATTTCATGGAATAAAAGCTCGCCTGTCAGGGAGAATATGGTCTTTACGATTGAGCCCGGTATTTATGTGCCGGGGCTGGGAGGCGTCCGGATAGAAGATATGGTGGTCGTCAGAAAAAAGAGGGGTGAGGTACTGACTTCACTGAGAAAAGATCTGGAGATTATTTAGAGTCTGTCCATAAACTCCCGGTTTTTTGATCTGCGGATGTAAATCCACACCGGGTGTATTTCATTTTTCAAATTTTGTTGAATGTTTGTTTAAAATCATACGCCGCATCAGCATTTTTAATGATTTTGGACATGGGTATCCCTTGTCGCCATTTTTATGCCGCTGCGCCATTTCTTCAAGCGCGTCTCAATATTCTTGCTTCTTACAATGTTCTTCAGCGACCCCACTATCTTGTTGAATACAATGTTGACAATCCCCTTTTCCTGCGCCATACGGGCATTGTCTTTTGATGCATATCCCCCGTCCGTCGCCATGTCACGAGGCACTATCCCGTAGTTCCCATGTATACGGTCGATCACCTCCATATAAAGCGTTGAATCGGAAGGATTGCCTTCAAGTACCGTGCAGTCAAGTATCAGGTTGCTTCTGCTGGTCGCAAGGTTTACCTTGTGCCCAAATTCCGCTTCCCGCTTCCCCTTTACGATTATGTCCGTATGGTCTTCATAGATCGAAAATATCTTTTCTTTATTCGGCACCGCCTTACCCAAAATCTCATGACGCCAGGAGATATCATAGACCTTCTCGGTTTTCGGCAGCAGCTCCCTGAGTTCTTTCATAATCGCCTGC
>JALHSV010000601.1 GCA_022865525.1 Thermodesulfovibrionales bacterium | reverse complement strand
TTACTTATCCTGCGCAGCAGGGTTAGAGAAAAGTTCAAGAGTTGGGCACACAATTTCTGATTTATCTTAACGGAACAGCAAATCCAACACGTTCCGCGCAGGACTTTTACATAGCCGTATCGATTGCTTCGCGCAAAGTCAAGCACCGTCCCCGGTTCCCCCAAAGGAAGTGTCGTAATCAGAGCTATCCAAGCCACTTGCAAACAACGGGGCACGGCTCTGTTTCCTGAATTGCCCCAGGCGCTCACAACAAAATTCTATGAAAAGAAAGCGGCTCAATGGCTGGCATTTATAAATAGAAATAGTTTAACGAATATTCCTTCGGTTTTTTCCGAAGTTGGCGAATGCCTCATTGCTTTTTTTGAACCACTCCTCTCGGCCATCGTCTCCCAGGATGTAAAATCATTCAAAAAAAATTGGCAGCCAAATGAAAAATGGACCCTCGGGAAGGAAAAGATCACCGGGGTCGGGGACACCAATTAGAGGCAAGTGTCGAGAGATGGACTTACATTTTCTGATTATTCTTAACGGAACAGCAAATCCGGTATGTCCCGCGCAGGTCTTTTCCATAGACATATCGATCATTTCACGCAAAGTCACAAAGTCAAGCACCGTCCCCATTTTCCCAAAAAAAATGAATCTTATCTGATCAACGTTTGTTTCTTTCAATCGTGAATCGGGAATTATCTTTTTGCCGCTATGCCCCCGGCCCAGCGCATGATGAAGGTCCCCATCGTATGTCAATCTCACCCGCTGCATTCTTCAAAATATCGCAGCTTCCTCTAACATTATCAATAGTCGAATGGAAATCAAATTATAATCACTTTTGTGCTGGTGAAGAAGTAAAGAAGTAAAGCATCGAGGGGTAAGCTCCCTTTGCGCAATCATATAGGTCGCCGTGTATTTTGTGCTGGTGAAGAAGTAAAGAAGTAAAGCATCGAGGGGTAAGCTCCCTTTGCGCAATCATATAGGTCGCCGTGTATAATGTAATCATGAAAGACCTGACACCAATGCCTTTGGATCATCAGACGTAGGGGCGGGGTTGTCCCGCCCCTTGTGATAATGACGATCATGGGTGCGATGACCCGATTCCCGAGCAAAACTATTATTTGGGATGTATTTTATTTTCCGTAGGGGCACGGCGCGCCGTGCCCTCTTCCTATCGCAATAAAAGGGCACAGCACGCTGTGCCCCTACACCTGCGTCATCATACCCTGGCTTGTCTTTGTTGCTGTAATAATGAAAGACCTGGTACCAATGCCATTCGAGTTCAAGCCGTTGTTATTCGTACTCTATTTTTTCGAAGGCAATCTCATACTCTAAATCTTTATGGAAAGCTTGAAAGAGCAGGACATTATCTCCTCTGGATCTTAAGATTTCGACCACTTTCTGCTTATTATCTTGCGCGCAGCTTGGTCCAAGCAATACACGAGAAATGACATCCGAGTCAAGCGTGAGCACAAAATCTGGACGATCTGCGCACATTAAACGATACTCTTCTTCATAGGCCCAGGGGCTTGATTTGCTAAAAACCATTGTTTTGAAAATTATATCATCACTCATTGTATAAGGATTAATCCCAGGCATTTCACTATAGTAATCGACGTAGTTGTGTAAGATATGTGTCCCATTCATAAAAACTTTGTCAATGAATTGTCGGAGTTTTTGAGTATCGAATCCCACGCAAAAACCAGATTGACTGTTTGAATAATGCGACCACATCAAAGGATGATTATTCACCGCTGAGAGGGAGAGAATACCTATAGTTTTGTTCATATGATCGGCAATGTCCTTACGAAATTCCTTGGTAAGTACAGGATTATCTCTGTTGGCGTACATATTCTTCGCCCAACGTTCAGATATTTTTTTGCGTTCTTCGATGGTCAAGTGAGGAGCTATATAATTCAGGTTTTCAAAGTTTTTATTATAAATCTCTTTTAGAGTGCCTTTCTCATAAAGGAGTGGCAATTTACAATCAAGAGGATCATTCAGGCGATTTGGTGATGAAAAGAAAACTTCATTTTTACCCAGCAAGTTAAAGCCTTGATCATTGAAAGCACGATATTTATACAAAGTTGACGAATATCTCTTTACTTCCATCACTTATTGAGCAAATATAAATAACTATAATCGCACGAAATATACTTTTCAAACAACATCACAATTATGGATTAACATATTTGCCTTAATCAGTAAAGATTTTTATCAAAAAATAAAATCATTTCGAAAACTGATGACGAAAGTGGAGAAAGAATTAAGAAAAAGATAACGTAAAATATTTTTCGCACATTTAAGAAGAAGGTAGTCCTCCAAGCTTTGGATGGCTTCCCTGGGGTGATTGGCGATGATGATTTTGGGAACTTGGAGATCTAACCCTTTTGACCTAGGACGATGATGAAGTTTTCCCTCGAAAATGTCCCTCATTAGTATGCTCTGATATTAGGTGGTTTTCTTTCTGTATCAATTTAAATTATAACAATTTTTGTTGTATTAAAATTGCCTGTTAAATTTAATTGAATATCAAACTTTAAAAATGGAAATCCTTTAGAAAAAATTTGGTAACGCAAAATATAATTTCCAGGAACATTTATTATGGGTTGTCTTGGACGAATATCTTCCTCACTATGTAATCTTAGCAATGAATTATTTAATTGGTCCAAAGCAAAAAGGTCGAAATTGCATTCATCATTTGGCAGGATAGTGGCAGAATATGCATTTATTTTACTCACCCATTTTAGAAAATATCTGTCCCTGGATTGAATTACATTGCTATTAGGATGAACGATTTCATTCAAGCGTACAACTGTATCGAATGCTGCGGTGTCATATCGAAGGTTTTTGATAGGAAGATGCCAAATATGGTCAGAATATGTGCCGGTGTGATCGCAATATTGACATGCTCCTGCATAATTTGGAGAGCCTAGTGCGAGATGTCGTGAATACAATGGATTCCAGCCTTTTCGAACAATAGCCTGTTCTACAAGGGAAGGAACATCCGACTTAGATTTGAATTGAATGGCATTAGAAAGAAGGTACTTTCCTATGCCTTCTAGATTTACATTTTCTTGTTGGAGATACAGAACTTCCTTAAATTCAAGCACATATGCAACTGCCAACTCCTGATTTGTAAATAGTGATCCTCTGAAAATAGAGTCTTTGCAAATAGATTTGCCCTTCTTCTTTCCAATTCGATCCCGCGCAAAATCAATGAAAATATAATAATCTGATGTTTTTAAATTGCCAATTATAGATGTATTAATATCCTGAATACTCTGTGTTTCTACCGCAACAAATGGATCATAACCTTGACTAATCAGGTGGATTTTTATTTGATTTGCTACTTGCCTTTCTTCGTTATTTCCCTGACCGCAACTGATAAAAATTTTACCTGGCATTAAAAACCTCCTTTTTTTTAACCACAGCAAATGTGGCACTCAGCCACGCGTAAAGCGTGTCTGCTTCAATGATTAATTTGGCTATATTTTTTAGGTTAAGTTTCACTGAAATACCATGCAGATTCCTTATGCCTCAAACACCAAAGATTTCCCTGAGCTAAACTTAGCTCAAGCCTTTGTTTTTCATTTAGATCCTTTGGTGGCTTATTTTTATCTACAACATCGAATGTTAACAAAACAATACCGTAATACTCCGCAGTTGCTTCAGCAGACCGTTGGTATCCATTTTTTGTTACGTATAGGCCTTTATTTGCAGCGATATCTGTTAACTTTGTATGAAAAGCCTCCATTTTTTCAACGGAAACTAATCCCGATTCATAGTCCTTGCATTCAACAGCAAGCGTTTGTCGTGGATTTGGCGCTTCCAACCATAAATCAACCTGTCGCTCGGATTTTGTAATTTTTCCGACGATTCTGGCATCAAAATCAATTTTATTCAATTTAATGCCATCAATCTCTACCCATTTTATTATTGCTTTGGCTGCATTAATTTCAAATTTTCTCCAGTTTGGTGGAGCCATCAAATTACTGATGAATGATTTTCCAGCGGTCGCTCTCTTCACAAGCTTTTCTGCAACCAATGCAAGAGGAATTTTTCTGCGTTCCGCTTCTTTTAGGCATAAGTCTGTTGATTCAGGTGGAGCGCCCCTTTTAATTTTATTATCAATCGCAAGATCACCATGTTTCAGATTGGTTCTATCTTCAATGGCCAAAACAAAAGTGTCTATAAAATCTTCTTCCGATAAGGTTTTCAATTTATCGGGGTTCCAATTGTTGATTCTCTTGATCTTTCTATTCATTTTAAAATACGTTTATAAGTACTACTCATCAAGAATTTATTTCTGTAATCTTCATCATTTAACTTCCACGATTTTGATTTCCTCTTTTGTCAGGCCGTACAGTTCGTAAACCAAACGGTCGATCTCCGCGTCGGTCGTCGTGACGGCGTTTTGCAATGCGGCTTTTTCGGATTCTGATGTGGCCCCTCGCAATTTCGGCGTCAGCGCCAGCATCTTTTCCACCAGTGCCACCATCCGGTCATGGCGTGCTTTGTCGGTGGGGTCGGTGAAGTTGATGGTGCGAATAGGGAGTGAAGCCAATTCGTCGCGCTGAACATGTAATGTGGGGAATGAAATCTCGTAGTAAAACTTCATTAGGCGCGAATTTAAAATTCCACAGAGATATTTCAGATCGTCGCTGTTAGGTTCTGCGAGAGAAATAACAAGTACGTCTTTTACATAGAAATGTTCATCGTCGTATGTGCCTTCCAAATCACCGCCAGTATCACGAATAAGGACTTTGGATTGCTCGAACCTTTCAGCCGTGCCGGGTCGTGCGGTCTTTCTATGGTCGCGCATCTTATCTGGGACATACCAAACATATTCATCTGCAAATTCCTTTAAATATCTGTGAATATTCGCCCCACGTAACAAAGGTTTATGGTTTTTATCCTTCTTTTTGTTGGTTAAGAAAATACTATCGTCGCCAGTTTTCAGACCAAAGGAAAGCTCATACTTTTGCCCCAACAAAGTCACGCTCTCGTTGATTTTCCGCTTTAGTTTATAGATTCGTGGATTAATCGAGAGGTCGAAAATCTGTTTGTATGTATCAGAAAAGACATTTTGAGAGATTTTTTTAAATGTTATTCTTGGAATATTGGAAGTGGAAGGAGTAACGGCGATATCTATTTCAGAGTTTTTTGCTGTTTCCCGTACTAGAATCATTATAAGGGTCTTAACGCTCGCTTGTTCAAATACGTTATCAGTAAAGTCGATTATTGTTTGCAGTTTTGTTTGACTTAAAAGCATTTGCCTTAACTTTTGGAAACTGTCGAGTCGCAGCCATCCATCAGAGACAATAAATCCAAATGCCCCACCTTTTTGAAGCAATGAAATACCTTGTTCAATGAAACAGCAGTATATATCGGATTTTTTAACAAATGTATGGAAGTGCGCCCAAAAATAATCTTTTACTTCTGGTTCAATATTGTGGGGCCTTACATATGGCGGATTCCCAATAACCGCATCGAAGCCTCCGGCCTTCATGGCGTCGGGGAACTGCGCGGGCCAGTCGAAGGCGTTGACCCGGACCAGGTCTTCGGGAAGCATGGAGAAGTCGGAGGCGATGAGGGAGTTGCCGCATTTAATATTATCAGACAAATTCGGCAAGGCGCGTTCGTGGAAGAGGGTCATCTGTTTGGAGAGGGAAGTGTCGTTTTCGCCTTCGAGGGCCTTCAGCAATAACGAGAGCTTGGTGGTTTCCACGGCC
>JALHSV010000600.1 GCA_022865525.1 Thermodesulfovibrionales bacterium | reverse complement strand
TGTTCTTATTCTCGACGATTTTCAGGATATTATCAACCTTAGCATCACTATACCGAGGCTCTGCGAGGTGTCCAGTGATGCTATCCCCCTTGGGGATGTCGTCATGAACACACTGCTCATAATTCTTGAGATTCACTTTGTTGAACCAGATTTACCTTTTACTTATTTAAGAGGAGAGCAACTACCCATACTACTAAAGAAAGGACTATTTGAACCGATTGAAACTTAGAAATATTATATTTTTTTGTTAAGAGAAATATTGGTATAGCGATTATCCACAATAAAAATAAGATGGTCCCAAAAGTAAAAACAAAGATCAATGGAGTATGTCCTATTGCCCATTGCAATTTATCCAAATATGGCATATTAACTATTAGCGTTGAAAAAATCCCAAAGAACCATATAGCTGAAAACCAATCAGGTAGGAACTTTTTTGTGTTATTCATTTTTTCATCCATAATAATTTCCCTTTATTATCGTTTCGATATTACATCACTAAAATCATGACTCATGATATCGTTAAGGACTCGAAGCAATTCTGCTTCAAGATTTGCTCCATTACTAAAAAACAATTCTAATATTTTCTCTGATGCCCTCACTGCTTCAAAATATAATTCTTTATGTTCTTTATCGTATGTATCATCCCATTGATGTTTTAGAGTTGGAATAATACCAAGAATTTTGTTGTTCTGTTCTTTGTAGTTTTGAAAATATTTAATCTTCATACCTTCATCTCTTTTAACATGTGCGGGGGCATATGTATCTTGGATCATATGCAAGACTTCTCCTAACAACATTGCCCCATGAATTTTTTCGACGTCTCTAACCGTAGATGGTCCGGATTCATTGAAAAACTTCTTTTTTGCATTTATTATATTTGAGAATGCGGTATTGATTATCAAATTCCTAAATGCACTCGGTCCTCCGTCAAAATTATTATACATTGCATGAAATTGTTCGCCTTGATTTTCAACGAGATTATAATTGTCATAACCAAAATCAGGCAGATTAGATCCATCTATTAGATTGAATTCAATGGGAAGCATCATTCTCCTACAATCTTTCTCTGAATATCCTAACTTTTTATTTAAGGCTTGATAAATTAATTCCTCTTTATCATTAAAAACCTTCTTTGTTATACTGCTATGAGTTGCAGTCATCCACATCCCCATTGGATCCACATAATTCCCCGGATTCATATTCATGCCCTGATATAAATTCATTGAATCGACGTAACCAAGAGGATCAACGGTTGTAAACCTTCCCATTATTGGATCATAGAATCGCGCTCTGTAATTATAGAGATTCAAGTCAAAGTCCAGTTCATGACCCTGGAATAATATTGCATTGCCGATTGTGGAAGCAGCAACTGCTTGACCGCTGGTGTTGGTAAACGAAGGCACGCCATAAACATCGTAACTCACTCGTTCGATCAACATACCATTCGCATCGGTGATTGCCGTCGTTGAGCCGATTTCATTGGTGTGTACGTAATACGGCACCATCGCCCCGTTTTCATTGCGGTCGATGCGTAATAGCTCGTCGATGCCATTGCCCCAGATGTACTGCCTCGTCACATTGTCCGAGCCGTCGCGTTCCTCGATCTTCTGATCTCCCGCATAGTAGTAGCGCCTAGTGTCACTGCTGCCGCTCTTCTCCACCTGGCGGCCGAACACATCGTATTTGTAATTGAACGTGTTTGTACCATCCTTACCCTGCACCAGGCGATTGCGGAAATTATAGCCGAACTGCTGCGTGCCGCGCTGGGTGAGATTGCCATTACCATCATGGGCCAGCGCCCACTGGTCAAACGTCGTATACTGATTTAGCTTGGCGGCATTGGTGCTCATGGTGGTTAAGGTATCGGTATTCACACCGTTCTCGTTCGCGGTGATCTTCAAGATGTTGTCTATTTTGTCCAGATTAAATGTCTTTACTTTCTCTGCCGGTGGATTGGGCTGCAGAGGATCCGCGCAATTGATTCTTGCTTCGGTCAGCCTATTGACGGCGTCGTAAGCGTAAATATCGCCCTTACCTGTGTCATGCAGCCGATGTTCGTAGTTCTTCAGGTTGACCTTGTTGTAGCCGTAGGCGTATTGGTTAATGATCGCTGCATTGCGGTCCTTGGCTTCGATGCCGGTCATGCGCCGGCCCTGGTCGTATAAATATTTGACGACATCGCCATTCTGGTAGCCCTTGGAGAGCATGCGGTAAGTGCGGCCGAGGAACTCCATATTGGCGATCTGGGTCCCGCCCTGCTTGATCTTGTTGATGCGGGTCAACACGTCGAACTCGCGCTCGATGATGCGCTGGTTGGGATACTGGATCGAGGTCAGGTTGTTGACCTTGTCGTAGGTATAGTTGATGAGTTTGCCATTTTGATTCTCGCTGGTTCTGCGGTTCAATGAGTCGTAGCCAAATATCACCGTCGAATCGTTGTCAGTTGCCTTGGTCAGCCTTGACGCGCCGTCATACTCGTAGGTCTCGCCGGTGGTGTCCAGGACCCCGGCCGCAGGCTGGATGGAGCGGTTGGCAAGCAAGTTCAGATCGTTGTACGTGTTGGTCACCAGCGTGCCATTGCGCTGCTTTTCGGTCAGCACGTTACCGTTCAGGTCATAGGTATATTCGCTGAACGTATTATCAGGGTAAATCACCTTGGTCAGCCAGTTGCGCTTGAAGACCGTATCGTATTCATAGCGGGTGATGTTGTTGTTGGCATCGGTGATGGAAACCAGATTGTTGCCGGCATCATAAGCAAATTGCGTGATCAGCTTATCGCCGGACTCCAGTTCGCGGGTGGTCTTGGTCTTACGGCCGAATGAGTCGTACTCATGATAGATCTTATGCCCTTCGGCGTCGATGGAGCCGGACAGGTTGCCCCGTTCGTCATAAAAGAACGTGGTCAGCGCTTCCTGCGCCGTGCCCGCGTTCTCGGTGAGCTTTTCGACCTTGTTGAAGGAGTTATAGACGTATTGGGTCGTGTAGCTGTCAAATGTACTATCTCCAGTTTTTTCCTTTTCCACCTTTCTGGTCATGTTGCCGCGGCCGTCTTCATAATAATACTCGACAACATTGCCGCCGGCGTCTTCCTCTTTGAAAACTTGGCCTCCCTTTTTTTTGGCGTCCCTGATATCTTCTAGAGCTCCTACGATGATTTTTGAGAATCTCGCGTTGAACGAAAAAACTTTCTTTTTAAAGAAAGGATCAAATAAATAAAGATCATATTTAAAATTGGGATAGTATAAAAAGTCAAAAAATCTGACAGCCTATAATTTAAATTGATTATCAGGGTTGAAATTATTGATATGGGTAAATTAATTATAATCCAAATAAATCCATAAAATTGATACCCATCCTTTAGTTTTGGAACCAATAAAATAGTATACAAATAATTAATGATAAAATATAAAATTATCCCTTTGTTTCTATTTATTTTCCCCATAATTCTCATCTCCTAATAAGCTCATTTAATTTAAAATCATCTTTTGTACTTAAAAAGGTATTTTTTTATAACACTCACAAAATAACTACTTTGTTTTTTAAATTTCTCTATATCATAATTTATATCGCCATATTTTTCTCCGAAATATTGTTTCATTCTACTTATTACAATAGCTTCTGAGATTCCATCTTTAAGCTTTTTTTGATCGGCTATGGGTTCAAACACTTTTTTTAACAAACTCTCAATGTCTTTCCATTCCATTGGTTCAATTGTTTCAGTCCAAAAGCAATTGCTTGTGCGGGGAATTAGTCCATAGATATTTTCTGCAGCTTGAAGCGCTTTTTCGCTTGATTTTGCATTTTTCAATATTTTATCAGGCTCGTAAAGATCATAAGCATGACCGATCGGACTCTTGTATTTCTCATGAGCATAGGTATCTGCAAAAATATGTAGCGATACACCTAATCTTACAAACAACCCCTCTTCTGCATTCTGGAAAGCCTTTCTTTGCTCTCTAACCATTTGCAAGGCCATTTCATCCTTTCTATAAACTGTTCTTTGCGGATTAGAAGAGAAAAAGTGAAAAAACCCAACTCTATCTGGAGTAACGATTTTATTGAAATTTAAATCAATCAATGCGTTTCCTAGATTCCCAACCGATGTTGGGCTGGAAAATTCATCTTCATCAACATATTGAGACAATCCAGCAACTTGCTCTGAAATTTCTTGATCCCATCCCCTTGCTCTCATTAGATAGTAGATCACATAAAAATGAAAATCTTGATTATACAGCCCCATAGGATCTATTGAATTAATAGGGTTCATGCCCATACCTTGATATAAATTCATCGAATCCTTGTATCCAACCGGATCCATTTGCAAGAACCTGCCCATGATCGGGTCATAGTAGCGTGCCCTATAGTTGTAGAGGTTTAGCTCAGAGTCATACTCCCTGCCCTGGAACAAAGTCATATTGCCAATAGAAGAAGTGGCAATAGGTTGCCCTGTGGCATCAGTGAATGAAGGCAGTCCAAAAGTATCATAGCTGACCCGCTCAACGAGCGCGCCGGTGCTGTCAGTTATGGCTGTGGTGGAGCCGATGTCATTGGTGTGGACATAGTATGGAGCTGAGGTTGCGCCGCTATAGACGTCGAGACGCAGCAGCTCATCGATGCCATTTCCGTAGATATACTGTTTGGTTACCTGATCAGAAGAGTTCCGTTCTTCAATGACCTGATTACCGGCATAATAGAACTTGATGGTGTTGCCGGTGCCTATTTTTTCGATCCTGCGGCCAAAGGGGTCATATTTCAGTGTAACGGTGCTGCCGCCATCGATGGCACGAACCAACTGATTGCGGAAGTTGTAGGAGAACTGCTGGGTGCCCTTCTGAGTGGTGTTGCCGTTTTGATCATAGGCCATGGTCCACTGGTCGAACTTAGAGTACTGGTTCAATTGCGC
>JALHSV010000083.1 GCA_022865525.1 Thermodesulfovibrionales bacterium | reverse complement strand
ATCTGTCCTCCACCAGGTCTACAAGGGCAAAAACCCTGACATGAGAATAGCATACGCTGTTTCAGCAACAACTGATGAGGTGCTCACGTTTGATGGCAAGCTTATCGAAGCCTTTTATCATTCAACCTGTGGGGGAAAAACAGAAAACCCTGAAGAGGTATTCAGCAAAGGGCATCCATATCTGAGATCCGTGGAATCAAGCTGTGATCTGTCACCATATTCAGTCTGGGAGCGGAGTATACTGCTTGATGCGATAGCAAAGGCCGTCGCTATCGCAGGAATACAGGATATCAGCATAAAGACATACACATCGACGAATCGTGTCAGGCAACTCAGCATAAAAACCGACTCCGGGGATACCACAATGAATGCGACTGATTTCAGGAAGGCACTTGGATGGAGCAGACTGCCGAGTACAAACTTCACGCTTACCCGCATCGATAATGCAATAATTTTTCAGGGGAGCGGATATGGTCATGGCGTTGGCCTGTGCCAGTGGGGCATGCTGAAGATGGCGCGTGAAGGAAAAAATTACCGGGAAATCCTGTCTTTTTTCTATCCCGGCACGACAATACAGTTGTATGAAAACCGCTGACTTCGACTATTTTCTGCCCGAAGCCCTGATTGCACTAAAACCGCTGAAAGAACGAACCAGTTCCAGACTCCTTGTTCTTCACCGGGATGGAACGCTGGAACACAAGAATTTTTTCGACCTTCCTTCATATCTTGATCAGGGCGACATACTCCTTATCAATAACACCAAGGTTTTTCCTGCACGGCTCACCGGTGCAAAAAAAGACGGAAAGATAATGGATATCCTCCTCATGAGAGAAAATGCCGGCAGTACCTGGGATGTTCTCTCACAGGGAAAATTCACCGGTACACTGAAAATATCAGATGAACTTGAGGTAGAACTGCAGCATGGAACATCGGCCCGGTTTCGGTGTTCAGGGGATATCAGGGATCTCATAGGAAAGTATGGAAATATGCCTTTGCCTCCCTATATCAGGCGCGCTCCTGAGGAATCGGACAAACAGACCTACCAGACAGTTTACGCAATGAATGAGGGATCCATAGCTGCACCTACAGCAGGCCTTCATTTCACCGATGTCCTCCTCAGTTCAATTGCTTCGAAGGGAGTGAAAATCAGGGAACTTACCCTGCATGTTGGTGTTGGAACATTCAGGCCAATAAGAACGCTCATGCTTGAAGATCATTTCATGGACAGGGAACACTTTGAGATTGAGAAAACAATCATTGCTGAAATACAGGAAGCAAAGGCATCGGGGAAACGCATTGTTGCAGTCGGGACAACCTCAACGCGGTCGCTTGAGGGGTACTTCAGCGGAAGATATAATAATGGTTCAAAGTCACCCTCCCCCTCTGTTTCTCATGCGGGGCTACCGTTGAAAAAGGTTGGCACGGGAGGGATGAAGGTACCTCAATCCATCACAGGCACTACCGATATCTTTATTTATCCGGGGTATACTTTTATGGCTATCGATTCTCTTGTCACAAACTTTCACCTCCCGCGTTCCACGCCACTCATGTTAGTGTGCGCCCTTGCAGGAAGGGAAAATATCCTTACTGCATACAATGAGGCAATCGCGAACGGGTATAGATTTCTCTCATATGGGGATGCTATGCTTATCGTATGAAACGAGTTGATTTTAAAAAGCATTCTTCAATATTCTATATCGGCAAGGGATTGATTATTGCATCGATTGTGCTTGCAGCTTCCCTCGGTTTTTTGCTCGGCTTTTTTGTCGGGAGGCAAGTCCAGCCTCCTACAGAAACGCAGGCAACCGGTTTCGTTTCCCCGGAAGGATCCCAACAGAGCTCTCAAGAAACCCAGGTGAAAGAGTCATTGCAGCAGCAGCCGGAGATTCCTCAATTGCCGGCAACGGAAAAAAATAATCAGTCACCGAAGGATCAGCAGGCAGGTGAACCCCGGGCAACTCAGCCTGTCCAGAAACCCCAGGAAAATCTCCGGAATAACGCTGTGTCCTCTTCAGAAAAACATCCTGACCAGCCACAGCCCGCAAGAGCACTGGAGACAAAACAACCGAAAGAAACAAAGCTGAAACAGAGTTCTCCGGAGCCAAAAGATACCAAAGTTGCTCAGGATAAACTGAAAACTCAAAAGACCACTCTGACAAGGAAATATACGGTTCAAGCGGGTGCATTCAAAAATCCCGATGAGGCAGATGCCCTCAAGACCAAGATGAGCAAGAAAGGGTACAAGTCGTTCGTCACAACAGCAAAGACAAAAAAACAGGAAACATTGCATAAGGTCATGGTGGGTGAATTCAGTACCAGGAAAGAAGCAGAGGTTTTTTCGATCAAACTGAAAAATTCCGAGGGCCTGCGTACTTTTGTTACTTTTGTCATGCAGGAGAGTGCAACACGTCAGCAATAGAAATCGAATTCGACAGCGAGAAAGAGCCCGATCTCCTCTACGGCAGACTCGAGAAAATCCTCAGGATTATCGGGGAAACCCTCGGGATCATCGTTTCTCAACGCGGCAACAAGATTTTTCTTCAGGGAGATGATGGAGCAATCCAAAAAGCTGCGAATATCATCCAGGACGTTCGTTCCATCAGTTCTGAAGGGTATAATCTCAACCCGGAAGATATCCGCTATGCCCTGAGATCCATCGCATCCGATGAGCATATATCGATAAAAGATCTCTTTCTCAACAATATTCCGGTTTCCTCAAAAAAGCGGTTCATCATTCCAAAGACAGAAACCCAAAGTCAGTATATAGAAGCTATCCGGAATTTCGACATCGTGATTGGTATTGGGCCTGCGGGAACAGGGAAAACATACCTTGCCATGGCAATGGCAATCAATGCTTTACTCAAGAAGCAGATAAGCAGGATTGTCCTTGCGCGGCCTGCTGTAGAGGCAGGGGAAAAACTCGGGTTCCTCCCCGGTGACATGTTTGAAAAAGTAAACCCCTATTTCAGGCCGCTCTATGATGCTCTGTTTGACATGATTGAGGCAGAAAAGGTCGCAAAACTCATTGATCGCGGTACTATTGAGATTGCTCCTCTTGCGTTCATGAGGGGAAGGACCCTGAATGATTCATTCATTATTCTTGACGAAGCACAGAACACGACCTCCGAGCAGATGAAGATGTACCTCACACGGCTCGGTTATAATTCGAAAACTGTTATAACCGGAGATATCACACAAATAGACCTTCCTCATGGCAGGGCTTCAGGACTCATATTGGCAGAAAAGATCTTGTGCGATATCGATGGCATCAAGTTTATTTATTTTTCTGAACGGGATGTCGTAAGGCACAAGCTTGTCCAGGAAATCGTCAAGGCCTACGAGAAATATGAAAAACGGTCAGCAGAAGAATAAGCCGCGTCAACTGTCAGCGCTCTTCAAGATGTTCATCGACGGTAATCCGGTAAAGGGAGCTGCCACTCCGGCGCGTTTCAGCAGGCAAGATAAGTTTATCAGGATATACTTCATTTTTGTCTGCGGGCTTATTGCCTCGCTTTCGATCCAGGTAAACATCGGTATTGAGCAGCTGCTCGGGGGATTTTTTGTTGCCACTCTCCTCATGTTTATCCTTTACAGGGATATCATGCGCTATAAGCCTGCGTATACAAAGAAGTACAACATGCTGCTTCTCCTCGGTCTGCTGCTTGTTGGAACGCTCCTCTTAGGAAGGCTGTTTGCCTATCTCCTCATCAACCTCTCCAAGGGACTGGAATATCAGGCTTTAGACAGTGCCTTGTACGGAATTCCTATTCCTGCCGGTGCAATGCTGGTCTCTCTCCTGTTCGACTTTCATACTGCCATTACCTTTTCCTTCACAGTAAGCCTTCTCACCGGTCTCTGGCTCCAGGACGCATCCTTTACGGTCTATGCCTTTGTCGGGAGCATTACCGCAGCCTTCAGTGTTATCCGATGCAAAAAGCGGTCAGGGCTCCTGAAGGGAGGAGGTTTTGTCATTGCAGCAAATGTCATAACCGTCATCATCATTCTTCTCTTTCGGGGTGAGCTGTTCACTGTTAAGGCTCCACCGTCTATCATGTTCAGCGCCCTCTGCGGCATGAGCGTTGCTGCAATCGTTTCATTGGTTCTCCCGGTGATTGAGTATATTTTTAAAGTCACAACAGATATCAGTCTCCTTGAACTGCTCGATCTCAATCAGCCGCTCATGAAAAACCTCATGGTTACCGCGCCTGGGACATATCACCACAGCGTCATCGTGGGAAACCTTGCGGAATCAGCCGCTGAGATTGTTGGTGCAAACCCCCTGCTCGCACGGGTGAGCGCATACTACCATGATATCGGCAAAATAAAGATGCCAGACTATTTTGTAGAAAACCAGAGCAGTTCAATAAGCAAACATGAGAAATTAACGCCTCATATGAGCAGTATGATTATCACGAATCATATCAAAGAAGGGCTGGAATTTGCCGGACAGTTCAAGCTTCCCGAGCCTATTACTGATATCATAGAGCAGCATCACGGTACGATGATCATCAGCTATTTTTATCAGAAAGCAAAAGAGCGGAAAGAGAATGGAACGCCGGCAGAAGAAGATTACCGGTATCACGGGCCAAAGCCCCAGACCCGTGTCGCTGCCCTTGTCATGATGGCAGACGGTGTCGAAGCTGCCTCGCGGGTTCTCGCTGACCCTACACCTGCAAGAATTGCGTCTCTGGTCGACCGGATCATCAATCACATATTCCTTGAAGGGCAACTTGACGAATGCGAACTGACCCTGAAAGATATCCATGAGATCAAAAAACGTTTCACCTATATTCTTACCGGCATATTCCATAAAAGGGTAGATTATCCGGGATTTGATTTTGGCAATGAAAATTTATATAAGGAATCAGCAAAGACGCATAAAGGTAAACACGCAGAAAACGGCAAGGCTTCTCAGGAAAACGCTCAATCTGCTCCAACTCCCCAGGGCTGAGATCAGTCTCCTCTTCGTCAACGACAGGAGGATGAGGCTGCTGAACCTTCAGTACCGCGGAGTAGACCGCACAACCGATGTCTTGTCATTTCCGCAAATGGGAGCAGAGGAACTGAAGAGCAGAAGTGCTGAAGTATTTTCACGCCTGCGCAAACCTCTCATGCCGGCACTGAAGCCTTCAGATGTTCAGTCTTCAGCTTTCAGCCTTTTGCTTGGTGATATCGTTATCAATCTCCACAAGGCAAAGCGGCAGGCGCTTGAAAACAGGCTTGCTTTCGATGAGGAATTGAAGAGGCTGCTCATCCACGGTCTTCTCCACCTCCTGGGATATGACCATGAACAGGGAAAGCATGCAGCGGGGAGAATGCAAAGAAAATCACGAGAGCTTTTTGAAAAGCTCCGGTAAAATCTGAGTTTTTCTGTACAATATCATGAAATGAGCCCCAAGATAATCAGAGGTTTCGAACATTTTCTTGCGATTGAGGATGAAAATGTCAGCAAGAATATAGAGATGCTGGAAAATGATTACGCACTGATTCTGGATTTAGATAACATATATAGCTCGTGCGTAACTATCACGCTCCCGGATGATGAAAACCTGATGATACCGGCTTTCCTCTATCTGATATCACATCAGGAATTTTACTATGGCATGGCCTCGTTTCTCAGAATCCACAAGACACAATCTTACCGTTCACTGCGTGTGGCTCTTGATAGTACATTTACCGCCTACTATCTCTTAAAATACCCTGATGACATTGAGTTATATCTGAACAAAAACACGAATTCCCCCCAGTGGGAGAAAGTGTTCCGAAATATCAAAGTCACCATAAGGAATAACCTTAACCAATTTCCCTCTGCTGCAGGATTACTGCAGGTGCACGATTTATGCAGTAAGTTTGCCCACGCAGATCCGGCCGGTATTCTGCATAAATATTTTATGGATAGAGAGAGAAATATTTTGCATGTCAATTATTTTGATTATGAGAATTCCCCTCATGATTACAAAAAATGGTTTGCCTTCTTCCTGTTTTACTTTTTCAGAGTTTTCCTCGTTTACTGGAATGAAATGCTCAAGAAAAATGCCGGAGGAATGAAGCAAGAGATCACGTATCTGATAAAGGACTATAAAGACAAAATAAAGGAACTCCGGGGCACCTATCCATTGCGATAGGGATTCATATAGACCACAATAGAGGGATTTTTCATACAAAAGTAAAAATTGAAAATTATGTTCAGTAATCCCCCTCAGTCCCCCTTTATAAAAGTGGGAAAACACGAACTGAGTAAAGAAAACAAGAAAGAATCCCCTCTTTTATAAAGAGGGGTATGGGGAGATTACTAATGCAAACTTCTTTTCATATCCTTTTATGACCAGAAATCAACTAAAATATTAGAAAAAGGAATAATTTAAAGAAAGAAACCAATATCATGGCCCAGCAGAAGAATCAAAATCACAACCGGATAATAACCCGTCAGGGGAAAGGCACTTGTCCGATCCCTGTATCCGGAGAAGCGGAAGAACGATACAAAGCCCTCTTCGAGAGTTCCCTGTTCGGTGTCTATATTCACGATCTTGAAGGCAACTTTCTCGATGCGAATGAAACAGCTCTCGGAATCCTCGGATATACAAAAAAGGAGTTGCCTTCACTCTCGATTGCCATAATTCTTGACAGGGATCAATTGCTTGTTGCCCGGAAACGCATCGAAGATATCAATAGAACTGGATTTTCCAGGGACCCTTTCCTGTATAGGGTGAGAAAAAAGAACGGTGATTACGCCTGGATGGAGGTTGTCTCAACCCTTATCCATCGTAATGGGAAACCCTTTGCAATCCAGGGCATGACACGGAATGTGACAGATCAAAAACAGATAACGGAAGCACTGGAGAAAAGCGAAAATCAGTATCGAACCATGATAGAAACAATGAACGAAGGCCTCTCTGTAGTGGATAAAAACGGCAACCTTACCCTGGTGAATACCCAGTTCTGCACCATGACCGCATATCGGAAAGATGAACTGCTCGGCAAGCATGTGTCAGTTATCCTGGATAAAGATAACCAGAAGATACTACGAAATCAGTGGTCTTTGCGAAAAAAAGGCATTACAGAACCTTACGAAATAACCCTGACTAGAAAGGATGGAAAAACAGTAGACGCCCTGGTTGCACCGAGGCCGGTCTTTGACGAAAAAGGAGGATTTAACGGCAGCCTCGGAATATTTAGTGATATCTCAAAACTGAAACAGACCGAGAGAGAACTGCTGTCTTATCAGGAAAGACTTCGTTCCCTCGCTCTGGAAATTTCGATGGTTGAAGAACGGGAACGCCGTTACATCGCGGTGGAATTGCAGGATACTATCGGCCGTACCTTATCGTATTGCAGCGATAAACTGAAAGAACTCCATAAGAAAGTTTCCGCGCATGATATACAAACCTCTTTGAGTGAAATCACCGGGCTCGTCGAGCGAACCATGCACTATGCGAAGACCCTGACATATGAATTCAGCACGCAGATCCTCCATGAAAAAGGACTGGAAGCTGCTCTGCAGTGGCTTGGGAACCACTTCCAGCAACAGCATGCCTTAGCGTTCCATTTTAAGGATGATCGAAAACCCAAACCATTGGGCGATGAAACAAATATCCTTCTCTATCAGACAGTGAGGGAATTGTTCATGAATATTGTCAGACATGCTCACGCGAAAAACGTCAACGTATCGTTTGAGAGGGATTACAAGAATATACGGATACAGGTGCATGATGACGGAATCGGATTCGATACAGCCAACATAGACTCCTACATCAGTAAAAAGGATGTGTTCGGTCTTTTCAGTATTTATGAACGACTCAAATATCTGGGGGGCCACGTTCAGGTTGAATCCGGCCCCGGACAGGGAACCAGCTTTACAATCGTTGCGCCGTTGAAATCGCCTGGGAGAAAATAGGGAATATACTTGAAATGATTACATTGTGGAGTTTCTGATTACCGACGAGTTCTCACCGTAGCAAACACCCCTCATACCTGATATAATGGTAATGAGTACTATTAATAAAGGAGGCATTTAATGAGCAAAGAAAAAAACAAGCAAAAACCAAATGCAAAGAAAAAACCACAGCATAGCCTGAAAGAAAAAAGACAAGCAAAAAAAGAAAAAAGCTCTTCAGGATCAAACATATGGTCCCAAAAGTAAATTAATAGAATTCTGTGGGCAGTAGCTTAATGTCCAGTTATCAGATCACTCCTTGGGAAGGGAGTGATCGCTGTTTCCGAATCTTAGTGGGTTGCAGTGATGGGGGGCGATGCTCCCATTTT
>JALHSV010000599.1 GCA_022865525.1 Thermodesulfovibrionales bacterium | reverse complement strand
GGGGTCGGGACAAGCCATCATAGATGTCATTCCGGCTTGGCCGGAATCTTTCTTTGCTTCCCTATATTGCTCAGTAAAAAGCATTACTCGGAAGGATTCCCGACAAGCGGGAATGACAAAATATGGTGAATATTGACCCTGAAGCTAAGCATCGATGAATTCTTTGCGCTAAATAGAACCCAAGATTTCAATCCGGTATTTGTCCGACAAAATTGTATGAGCTACAAAATTGTATGATTTTCGCTATATCCCTTGAAGAGCTCAAACATGGCGATAAATCTATCTCTTAGAGGTACGTAGAACTGATAAGAGGCCTGCTTCGAACAAAATTGTAGGTTTTTCCTGTAACACAATAAAATGACATTGAAATATACCAATAAATCAATATGTTACAGCTGGCATACTTTTAGATATATGATCTCATAGGAATCATGATTGAAAAGGAGGGACATGGCGAAATTCTTTATTTTCCTTTCAATAGCCATTTTCCTTGTTCTGCCCGTCATAGTGTCTGGGGAAAACCTGCCAGGGGCAACAACTCACGTTGTTCCTGCTGTGGCTGAAGCAAAAATTGATACGGGAGACACTGCCTGGATACTGATATCGACTGCCCTCGTGATGCTCATGACTCCGGGGCTCGCTCTCTTTTACGGGGGAATGGTCAGGGGCAAAAATGTGCTCGGCACCATTATGCAGAGTTTCGTTGCCATCTCACTGATAAGTGTCCAGTGGATACTCATTGGATACAGTCTCTCGTTTGGCCCTGACATTAACGGACTAATCGGAAGCCTCGACTGGATCGGATTAAGGGGTGTTGGCATCGAGCCGAATCCGGACTATGCACCAACCATCCCCCATATGGCATTCATGATGTACCAGGCCATGTTTGCGGTTATTACACCCGCGCTTATCACCGGCGCCTTTGCAGAGCGGATGAAATTTTCGGCATATCTCTTGTTCATACTCCTCTGGTCGACCATCGTCTATGACCCGGTTGCTCACTGGATTTGGGGCACCGGCGGATGGCTGAAAAAGATGGGAACCCTTGATTTTGCAGGTGGTATCGTTGTTCACCTGATATCAGGAATTTCAGCCCTTGCTGCAGCCTTGATCATCGGCAGAAGAAAAGGGTATTTACAGGAGGCCATGTATCCGCATAATCTTCCCATGACAGTTCTGGGCGCAGGCCTTCTCTGGTTTGGATGGTTCGGGTTCAATGCGGGCAGCGCATTATCTGCCGGCACCTTAAGTACCATGGCATTTGTAGCGACGCACACTTCCGCTGCTTCAGCCACACTGATCTGGGTAATCATCGAATGGATACACAGGGGAAAGCCGACAATGTTTGGTGCTGCAACAGGTTCGATTGCAGGACTTGCAACAATAACCCCGGCATCGGGATTTGTCAGCCCTATGTCAGCCTTAATCATTGGTCTCGCAGCGGGTGCCGTATGCTATGTTTCCCTGAACATGAAGACAAAACTCGGTTACGACGATTCGCTTGATGCCTTCGGTGTGCATGGTGTTGGCGGATTCGTGGGGACCTTTGCAACGGGGATCTTTGCATCGACCCTGATTAATCCAGCCGGGAGCAACGGTTTGCTGTTCGGGAGTCATCAGCTGTTAGTATCACAGATGACTGCT
>JALHSV010000082.1 GCA_022865525.1 Thermodesulfovibrionales bacterium | reverse complement strand
CATTGGGTCTGGACCCACCGAAACAATGTCCATGTCAGTAATAAATAATAATCATCCTGACATTGCGAATGTTACTGGGTTTGGATTCTCCGCAATTGTTTTAAGAATAAGTCGAACGCAGTAATTGCATTCGGCTAATTCATTGATAAAGGGGATATAGTGCAAGCGCTGTATCCCCTTTATTGCAAACTTTCTTTCCATAATCATCAATGTTTCAATGATATCGTTTATGAATAGTAGTAGGTGGCTGTGACAAAAAGAACGTGTTTCTTCCGGGGCGAAAGACACACAGCATTCCAAAGAGTCCTGAAAGGAAAACCTACTTCATCAAAGACTCGCTTTATCGTTTTTCATCATGTGCGAATTACAATCGCCATTCAAGACCTTTACAGCCATAACGATTTAATGATTATCAGGAATATGCACGGTGTTAAATGTAGAAGTAAGACCGCCTCATTAATTAAATCGCAACTTCAAAGGCAATCTTGTCATATCCAACGTGTGGGATTTTCTTATCCCTTGTTTCTGTTATCTCAACAAGTCCGAGTTCTTGTAGATACGACAGATCTTGCAGAACATTTTTGATATCCCTATTAACCATTCTTGCAAGCGCATATACAGAGGCAGGCTTTTTATCTTTGATTATCTTAAGAAGTTCAAGTCGTTTTTCTGTAAGTACCTTTCGCATTTCTTTCAGATTATTAAAGTAGATTGCTGTTTTTTTCTGGACAGTTTCTCCCTTTGTCAGTTTTTCGAAAACCTCACCGGCTTCTTTTAATGCATTATCAAGGCTCCTTATTTCGATCTTAACCCTTTTAATCTTCATCCCAATCACCTCCCCTTATTCGCTTCAACTCTGTTTTAAAGTCTCTCAACAAATTCCAGATGCTGCTAAATTTATATGTCGTTTCATTGGATCGATAATGCTTATGGTCCCCTTTACCCTCTGCATTATCATACCCAAGAACTCTTTCCATAGTACATCTTCAGAACATGGGGGCAAAGAATATCACAATCGGCGAGAGGAGCGGCCCCCCTGGAACGAAATGAAAGTTTCTTGTGGTATAATTTCCCCACATGCATAAAAAAATTCTGATGAAGGGAAATGAAGTAATTGCTGAAGCTGCGGTGCAGGCCGGCTGCCGCTTTTACGCAGGATATCCTATTACGCCCCAGAACGAAATCCCTGAGTATATGTCCTGGAGAATGCCCGAAGTGGGCGGTGTTTTCATTCAGGCTGAAAGTGAACTTGCCGCAATAAATATGGTATATGGTGCATCTGCTGCAGGAATCCGGGCTATGACATCATCGAGCAGCCCGGGAATAAGTTTGAAACAAGAGACGATTTCATACCTCGCAGGAGCGGAACTTCCCGCTGTTATTGTGAACATGCAGAGGGGCGGCCCAGGCCTTGGGAACATTTCCGGCAGTCAGGGAGATTATTTCCAGTCGGTGAAGGGTGGCGGGCACGGTGATTATAAATTGATTGTTTACGCCCCT
>JALHSV010000598.1 GCA_022865525.1 Thermodesulfovibrionales bacterium | reverse complement strand
GGCTTTGTCGAGACAACAACCGGGAGAATTATTCTCCGTGAGATACTGCCATCCGGGATACTCTTTTCCATGATTAATAAGGATATGACGAAAAAGGAGATCGGGAAATTAATAGAATTCATTTATAAAAAATCAGGCAGACGGGATACGGTTGTATTCCTTGATAACCTGGAGCAGATCGGATTTAAATATGCCACGAAATCCGGTGTGTCGATATCTATGGTAGACATGCATATCCCTACCACAAAACCGGAGCTTATCCGGAAAGCCGAACAGGAAGTCAGTGAAGTGAAAAAACAATACGAGGATGGACTGATAACCCAGGGTGAACGGTACAATAAGATTATCGACATATGGGCGAACGTGACAGAAAAAGTTGCTGAAGAGATGATGAAGGAACTCGGAGCAGAGGATGGGAAAGCCCTTACCGAGGAAGAGCTCCAAGAGAGGAGATCCTTCAACAGCATCTTCATGATGGCTGACTCGGGAGCAAGGGGAAGCACTGCCCAGATACGTCAGCTCGCAGGGATGAGGGGACTGATGGCAAAGCCCTCAGGTGAGATTATAGAAACGCCAATAAAGGCAAATTTCCGGGAGGGGCTGACTCCTCTTGAGTACTTTATCTCGACGCACGGAGCCCGCAAAGGACTTGCTGACACAGCTTTAAAAACCGCAAATTCAGGGTATCTCACAAGGAGGCTTGTTGATGTTGCCCAGGATGTCATCATTCATGAGGATGACTGCGGAACAACCGATGGGATTCTCGTCACTTCACTGGTTGAAGGCGGTGAGATCATACAGCCTTTGGAGGAAAGAGTCATTGGCAGGATTGCAGTTGAAGATATTAAGGATCCCATAACAAAGGAAATTATCGTTAAGAGGAACCAGGAGATAGATGAGGAAATAACCCTGAAGATTATTGAAGCAGGTATTGACAGAGCCAAGATCAGATCGGTTCTTACCTGCCAGTCAAAGCACGGTGTTTGTACAAAATGCTATGGCAGGGATTTGGGAAGGGGTGAAACCGTTGAAAAAGGTGAAGCTGTCGGCATTATTGCTGCGCAGTCTATCGGCGAGCCCGGAACCCAGCTTACCATGAGGACATTCCATATAGGAGGGGCAGCCTCAAAAGTTGTTGAGCGGACAATACTTGCGGCTAAAAATTCCGGCACGATAAAGTTCATCAATATCAGTACCGTAAAAAACAGGGAAGGCCTGCTGGTTATTATGAACAGGAACGGAGGTATTGCTGTTGTTGATTCAAAGGGCAGGGAAAAAGAGAAGTATTCTGTTGTATACGGCGCAAAGTTGATGGTGAACAACGGTCAGAAGGTAGATATAGGCCAGAAACTCGTTGAATGGGATCCGTATTCGACCCCAATTCTTACAGAAATTGGGGGGAAAATAGCTTATGGAGATATTATCGAAGGAGCGACCGTAAAGGAAGAGGTCGACGAGATTACCGGACTGTCCCATAAGGTCATCATAGATTCCCCGGCTAACATGAGACCCCGGATATCGATTAAGGATGAGCAGGGAAGGGTTACCCAGAAGACTCCCGGGACAAATACTCCGGCACGGTATCTCCTTCCGGCCGGGGCACATATCCTTGTCGACAGAAATGATATGGTATACCCGGGAGATATTCTTGCAAAAATACCACGGGAGACAACAAAGACGAAGGATATTACCGGTGGTTTGCCGCGAGTCGCTGAACTTTTTGAGGCACGGCGTCCAAAAGAGCAAGCAATCGTTACCGAGATAGATGGAATGGTTGAGTTCAAGGGAGCACACAAAGGAATGAGGGTCGTTGTTGTGAAAGGTGGCGATGAAATGAGAGAGTATCTCATCCCAAAGGGCAAGCATGTTGGGGTCCATGAAGGAGACTGGGTAAGAGCAGGGGAACCGCTCATGGACGGAGCTGTAAATCCCCACAATATTCTTGATATCCTCGGCCCCCAGGAACTCCAGAGATACCTTGTCGATGAAGTGCAAAAGGTATACAGGCTCCAGGGCGTCACGATCAATGATAAGCATATTGAAGTTATTGTCAGGCAGATGATGAAAAAGGTTAGGATCGAAGATCCCGGCGATACGAACTTCCTCATCAGTGAGCAGGTGGACAGGAGGATTTTCCAGGAAGAGAATGTGAGGATTAAGGCGGAAGGCGGCAAGCCGGCTCAGGGGAAACCCCTTCTGCTCGGTATAACAAAAGCGTCGTTGACAACAGATAGTTTTGTATCTGCTGCCTCGTTCCAGGAGACAACCCGGGTACTTACCGAAGCCTCTATCAGCGGTGCTCTGGATGAACTCCGGGGGCTGAAGGAAAATGTTATCATGGGGAGAATAATCCCTGCAGGTACAGGCATGTTGCGGTACCGGAACACCTTCGTAAAAAGAGAATTTCGGCCTCTGGTCCCAGAACCAGCAGTAGCTGAAGAATAAAGAAGCGCACGAGATTTATATGACCAGGCGTGAGGAAACGGTTTCATCCCTCACGCCTGATTCCAACCAACTAAAAGTCACGTTCATTGCCGATGCTATGCTCGGGAGACTTGCGAGATGGCTGCGGTTCCTCGGATTCGATACCGTATACTTTTCCGGGATTAGTGACGCCAGTCTTATCAGGATAGCACTTGAACAGAGCAGAACCATCTTAACGAGAGACACGCGGTTGTTAAGAGTTAAAGGACTCAGGAGTTATCTTCTCATCGCGTCTGATGACCCTTTCCAACAACTCCTGGAGACAATAAGCACTTTCAAACTCAGGCAATTTCGCCTTCTCAGCAGATGTGTGAAGTGCAATGGCAAACTCCAAAAAATTCAGGATAAATCAGAGGTAAAAGACTCGGTCCCGGAGTATGTTTTTCTGCATTATAATCTTTTCCAGAAGTGTGCAGACTGCGGAAAAATATACTGGGAAGGGACCCATCCAAGGAAATTCAGGGAAGAGATACAAGGGATTTTTAGGGACAGTTGACAACACCCTGCCTAATATGTAAACTAAACTATTAAAGAATTATAAATTTAAGGAGATTTAATAGTATGCCAATTTATGAATACACCTGCAACGCATGCAATGAGATTTTCGCCCTTCTCCAGTGGAATCCGAATGAGAAGGATACCGCATGCCCGCGATGCGGTTCACAGAATATCAAGAAATTGCTCTCGCAATTCAGCTGTTCATCATCGGCTGATTCAGGATCATCATCCGGTGGTTCCTCTTCGGGATTCAGCGGTGGCGGCTGACGGCCTTCCTTCTGCTAAACCTTGCGTTTAGCCTGACAATAAAAAAAATAATCAAAGCAAACTGTTTTATGAGGCAGAGTTGGAATTACGCAAATTTGCCTTGCTTTACTCTGTTTTTGTCTCTCCCATCCTGTCAAGGCAAGCCTTCAAGAGCGCAAACATCTCTCCGGATAATATGTGTATGTTATCCATCCGCTTCAATGCCTTCAGAACGAGGTTGTGCAGATCATCCTCCTCAACCGATGCATCAATGAGTTCCAGTGTGCCTTTCACAGCAGTGATATGCTCGCTGATTTCATCTGATATTGCCTGAAGTTTATTATTCTTTTCTGTCATGACTTTATTACCCCTCTGTAATTAATCTGTCTATCAATATCATGATTTCTATTATAGGCAAGAATATCATTTTATTGACTGTTTTGTCCTATGCGATCGTAATGGTTGCTGGAAAGTCAATGCATTATGGCAAAAAAGCCTGAGAAAAGCTGGCTCAAGTTTCAGTTTTTGTTTGATTAAAATAATCCTTATTGATATAACTTAAGTGTCATTATAAGTACTGAAAGGAGTGCTATCATGAATACAGTTCCAGCGCAGGAAATAAAAAGGAGGGGGATTTCCATTGTTGATGAAATCCTGAAAGATGGGGCCG
>JALHSV010000597.1 GCA_022865525.1 Thermodesulfovibrionales bacterium | reverse complement strand
TGGAGATGAATTTGTAGCTCTTATGGACAAAACAACTGATGACCTGCCCCAAATAATTGCTAAGCGATTGAGAGAAGGTATTCTCAATTATAATATTGCAGGCACTCGCAGTTACAAACTTTTTTTAAGCATCGGATTTGGACACTATGACCCGACATCCCCCTGTTCCCTACAAGAACTACTGAATCACGCAGACGAAAATATGTACGAGCAGAAAAGGATGAAAAATAGAATTTAAAATAATGGGGAGGGCATGAAGAAGAAGGTTGTGTAAGTTATACTCTTTGAAATTGCTCCCAATGGTTTTCCATATATTCGTAACTCATTAATTCTCCTTCTGTACAAAATCAATCAATAAATGCATCCTTCAGGAGCTTGCTCTGATGTTCGAAGGCCTGTCTCGGATTTCTTGGATTTTTCATGAGTGAGATTTCCTGTAGTGATGATATGGCTCTTATCAATGGTTACCGGTATATATTCAGGGGATGATTGCATATTTAATTCCTACGCCTTTCGATAGTTTTTCAAAAGCCTTCTGTGTCTGCTTCAGGGGAAAACGTCCCGAAATAAGCTGTGAGACATTTAAATTTTTGTTGCAGAGAAGTTTGTATGCTTTCTTTACATCAGCAGGAGTATAGTGGAAAACCCCTTTGAGTGTGATTTCATCATAGTGAAGCCTTTCCGCATCATAGGTCACTGTTGTTCCGGATTTGCAACCTCCAAAGAGGACAACGGTCCCACCCCTCCTCACATAATTTACTGATGCTTCCCAAACCTCCGGCTTGCCTGTGCATTCGAAGACATAGTCGAAGTCATCGACAACAATTTTTATTTTAGATAGCAATACAGAATCAGCACCGAGCTTTGTTGCAACCTTCAATTTGCTGTCATGTTTGTCCATGACGGTAACCTGAACACCTTTCTCTTTCAGGAGGAGGAGGTGGAGCAGTCCAACAGGGCCTGAACCGATAATGAGAGCATGATCATTTTTTTTGACATGAAGCGATTCCATGCCATGGACAACACAGGAAAGCGGCTCAAGAAAAGCTGCCTCTTCGAAAGATAGATTTTGGGGTTTATGGAGTACATTCTGCCTTACAATGTGCGGAGGCAAGAGAATATATTCAGCGAATGCACCGAGGATTTTTGTATGCATGATGTTTTCACAGAGGTTGTAAAGCTCTTTCCTGCAATATCTGCATGCAAGACAGGGAGCACTGTGCACTGCCATTATTGCATCACCTTTCTTAAAACGTGTGATTCCCCTGCCGACTTCTGTGACGATCCCTGAAAATTCGTGTCCGAAGAGACCCGGCATCGGGATAACCGGATGTCCTCTCCTGAACGCCTTCAAATCTGTTCCACAGGTGAGCGCTGCCTTGATCTTCACGAGCAGTTCGCCCTGAGAGGGTTTTGGAACCTCCATCTCACGCAGTTCTATGACGCCGGGCTTGACAAGGATACCTGCCAGCATCATCAGATATTCAGTTTCCCGCCGATGATCTGACCCATGACTGCGGCTATGGCAAAAACAGGTATATACTTCATTTCAATATGCGAAAAATTCCTTATTATAAAAATAAGAGGGATGGGAACATGGATGTAAAGGAACCAGCGGAATGAATATCTTTTCGCTTTTGCCCTTGCAAAACCGAAGGGAAGGTTAATCAGCAGGGTGAAGACAAATAAAAGAAGAATAGAGTAAAATTTATTCTGAAAATCCATTGTGAAAAATACCTGAAAGCACGGCATCAAGTCAAATCATTGTGTATTCTTATATTGTCGTCATTGATTGGAATTTCTTTTAGAAAGGATGATGTATGGTTGAAAAATCTGAAGAGCGAACCGAACAAAAGATCAGGGAGATTCTTGAAAGCCTGGAGTGTATCCTGACCGCCCATGACAGCTGCGCCGAATTAATAGAGTATAAGGACAACAGGGCGGTGATATACTGCGGTGGACCATGTATTAACTGCGACAACAGATGTATTGAAGACGCAATCAACGAACAATTACCCGATATTGAAGTGATGATTCAATAAATATCAGGTTAGTCGTTTTGAGCCATAGAATAAAACTATAAAAAAAACCATAAAAAAACTTGACAACCAACCTTTTTGGGTGTATAAGTTAATCAAGAGTGAGAACTTAGGGAAAAGTGGTGATCTCGCTCCTCTCAGACTCAGCAGAATAGTTGTAGGATCAAAGGACGTACGTAGTTAGACGTAAGAGTCTTAAGCTGTATGTCTCAGGATGTACACTATGCTGAGAGAGGGGAAGGGGGCACCACTTTTTTTTGCATCACAGCCGCATATGTTCTATCAATAAACCATTCGGATATTATGTAACAAATAAGCAGGCCTCAGGCATTTCTTTTCGTCCCGGAATACGTGAACGCCTTGCTGATCATCTTAAAGTAACTTCCCTTATCGATGCCGATAGTATTCCCGCAAAGGCAGTATATCTTATCTGCATCGGTCGAAGAATTGCCGTAATCCTTGTCAATCCTTTGCTTATGGCATCGCAACACTTCTCCTTTGCCGATTTTGTCATATCTCCAGAGTTTCTTGCGGCAGGCAGAACAACGCAACAAGAGCATATCAAATCTTTACCCTGTTGTTTCGAGATGATTCCTTCCTCATACCGTCGAGAATATGGAATAATGATAGGATTGGATGCCGGAATGTCATCTGCCTGCCATTCTATTTGTCAGATGCTTTTTTCAGGTTACCGGTAATTGATAAATTCAATATGGAAATCAAAGTCCTTTTCCTTTAACATCTTTATCAGCGCCTGGAGGTCATCAATCTTCTTTGCCCTGACCCGCACCTGATCTTTCTGGATTTCTGTTTGAACCTTGAGTTTCGTCTCTTTAATCAGCTTTGTGATATCCTTTGCCCTCTCCGGTGATAATCCCTGCTGAAGGGATACGAGTTGTCGTAACGTATCACCGGCAGCCTTCTCGACATTACCGAAATTCAGGGTCTTCAGGGACACATTTCTCTTCACCAGTTTTGCTTTGAGGATTTCCGTCAGGCTTTTCAGTTTATAATCGTCATCAGCCACGAGTGTTATTTCTGCCTTTTCCTTGCTCAGGTCAATGCTGCTCTTGCTCCCTTTAAAGTCGAACCGCTGGCTTATCTCTTTCACTGCCTGCTGAACAGCATTTGAGACCTCCTGCAAATCGACTTTGCTTACAATATCAAACGTATGCTCATCTGCCATGATATCCCCCTCTATGGAAAAAATTTCTTGTAGAATTATCACCCTTTCAGTATTTTCCGTCAAGGTTATCCGGTATACATATACAAGAGAAGTGAACCGTCAATGTGTTGCAGCCTCATATCTCTTGTAGTAATATATAGGCAAATGAGGATCTCTGCAGGTTCTGCGAAAGGGAGACGTACCGCAACAAAAAAACTTTTCGCAAAAGGGCCGGGAGGAGAGAGGCTCAGGCCAACTTCCTCAAAAGTCAGAGAGGCACTTTTTGACATTCTGAGGGACAGAGTTGATGGAGCTACCTTTGTCGACCTTTATGCCGGCACAGGCACAGTGGGTTTTGAGTCCCTGTCGAGAGGTGCAGCTAAAGCCATTTTTATCGAGTCTGATCCTTCGATGATACAGACCATGAAGCGCAATGCTCATGATTTCGGATTCTCTGAAAAGGCTGAGATCATATGGGGAAGAGCTGATGAGTTTCTCACAAAGGCAGCTTCAGATCATGAAAAATATGATCTTTTTTTTATTGATCCTCCATACCAATCTGCTGAGATCGAAAAAGTCCTGCTGATTCTTGGAAGGGAGGAGCTTTTACACGAGGATGGTATCGTGATTGTTGAGCATTTTTTCAAAAAAGAACTTCCTGAACAGGAGGGTTTCCTGAAGATGCATAAAAATTACCGGTATGGGGATACCATACTGACACTCTATAAAAAGGCGGGGATATGAAAAAGAGAGCGATTTATCCCGGGACGTTCGATCCCATAACCAACGGCCACCTCGATCTTATCAAGAGAGCGGTCAGAATATTTAACGAGGTGATTATAGCGGTTGCACCGAGTCACAAGAAAAAGCCCCTCTTCACGATCCAGGAAAGGTTGAACATGATCAACCTGGCAGTGACAGGAATAAAGGAGGCAAAGGTAGAGGCATTTAGCGGCCTCCTCGTTGAATACGTCAGGCAGAGGAAAGGAGATGCCATCCTCCGTGGCCTGAGAGCTATTTCAGATTTCGAAAATGAACTGCAAATGGCCCATATGAACAGAACACTCGATGCTGATATTGAGACGGTATTTATGATGCCGAGCGAAGAGTACGGTTTCATTACTTCAAGCGTGATTAAGGAAGTGGCGTTATTGGGGGGGGCAGTTCGGGGGCTTGTGCCTGAAGCGGTTGAAGCCGCCTTACAGGAAAAGTTCAGACTGGTGAAAGACATACCGGAATGATGTAAGGAAGGAGATTATGCAAAGCGGTGAACTTCCTGCGATCCGATCCGGAGCTGGCCCGGTATCAGGCTCTGAAATTTATTAGGCTGTTTTATTCATACATTTTATGTATGCCGGCAGATACAGTATTTTCACTCATTCTCAGCCCGAATGAATTCGGGCCTCCGAGGTGAATTCTGTCTTCGACAGAATTCAAATCCGCTCAAATACAATATCTGCAGTCCAGTTTATGAATGTGAGTTAGAGGAGATTCTCTCGATTGAAGAAAAAAGTTCAGGTTTTTATTGTTTCTGACGCAACAGGATTTACCGCTGAAATGGTCATCAGTGCGGTGCTTCTTCAATTCAAGGGAATTGAACCGGTTTACAAAAAATTTCCTTACATAAAAACCAAGGAACAGATTAGGGCGATTCTTGATCAGGCGCAAGCAGTGCAGGGGATTGTCATCTACTCACTGGTATCCAAGGACCTCAGACTCTGGCTCCGGAAGGAAAAAAGGAAATTAAATCTCTTTGCTGTCGATCTTCTCGGTCCCCATCTGGAGAGAATAGGGAAAATGTGGAATTTGAATCCTACATTCAGTCCCGGAAGACACAGAAGAGTCAGTGAGGAGTCGATTCGAGTTGCTGAAGCCATTGATTTTACTCTCAGGCATGATGATGGACAGTGCATTGAAAGTCTGCAGGATGCAGATATTGTCCTTTTTGGCGTTTCAAGAACATCAAAGACCCCGACAAGTCTTTATCTCTCGTGCAATTATACGCTGAAAGTAGCGAATGTTCCTCTTATTGGAGGGATCAAACCACCGGATAAGATTTTTGACGTGACTATGCAGAAAGTGGGATTGACTATTGCTCCGGAAAGGCTCGCCTTCATCAGGGAGAAAAGAATGAAATATGCAGCCACACGTGATTATTTGGATATCACCCATATTCAGAAGGAGTTGGAGTACAGCCAAAGGATATTTCATCAGATAAAGGACATACAGATTATTGATGTGACACTCAGTTCAATTGAGGAGGTTGCAAACAAAATCATTGAGTGGAGACGGGAAAGGAAGTAATGTCAGATGGGGCAGCATGATTTGGTGATCTGGGGAAAAAACCTTCATAGTTAGCAATCCCCCCTCGCCCCCCTTTGGAAAAGGGGGGTGGGGGGAGGATTTATCAAAGAGTGTTAAAACCTTTCCTGAACTCCGAACGGGTCTTTGATTTCCACGGAGGGATTGAATTTCAGCTTCTTTTCCCCTCTGCCTTCGATGTACTTGTTCATCTCAAGGTCAACCTTTATCGGCACATCAACTCCTGCTTTCGCAAGAGCCTGTCTGAGCAAAGCTTCAGATTTCCCGGCAAAAGCAAGGGAGTCTCCAAGGACCCTGAGCGCTTCAGCAGGGTTGTGGAAACCTACCGAGTTTTCTGCGCCAATGAAATTGAGGCGCAGAAAGGCCTCCATGTAATAGTCTTTTGCCTTATCGTAGAGTGGGGTATCGATTGTTTTTCCTGCAGCCTGGGTGGTATGCACCTTTTCGAGGAGCTTTGCAACGGTAGCCGTCGCATAACCCGAACGGATCATGAGAGAAACAGTTCTGTCCTGGATGGATTCAACCTGTGCCCGTAACCATTCAGGACTCTCTGAATGGCACTGCACGCATGCCCTGAGATCTGTTTTCAGAGGACTGGTGACCCGGTGGTTTGATACTTTATATGTACCGACTTTAGTGTATGGCATATGACAGTCTGCACATGCTGCACCTGCCTTATAGTGAACGCTGTTGTAAGAAAATAATTCATATTCCGGATGTCGTATGAACGGCATCTTGTAGCCGGTTACGTTCTGTTTCCATTCGAGAACAGACGGATCGCTGCGCACTCTTTTGACGATATTTTCTATCGAAATCTTCCCCATCGTGCTCCCTTGCCAGGGGAAGTAGATGCCGACTGATTTCATTTCCTGATCTTTAATAATGTTATAGGTGACATGGCACTGCGCACAAACAGCGCTTCTCATTTCCTGACGGGTCAGTTTGCCGGAATCAACACCCATGTCTTTCAGGGCAGCATTCAGTGTAAACCCGCGGGAGATATTGAGTGACATATCTTTGTTATTGTGGCAGTCAATGCAGGCAACTCCGAGTTTCTGGAATTGTTCAGGAATCTTTGCAAGCACCTCTTTGAATGGCATCTTGTAATAATCGATCCCCATTTCCTTTTCGAGCTTTGTTGCATAAGGGCTTTTGCATGTCAGGCAAACACCTCCGGCTTTTATTCTGCCTGCATCGATATCAATCTGGTCTATGACCATGTAAGCATGTCCCCGTGGTTCATTGTATTCGATGCCGAAGCCCCAGCCGTTGAATAACAGAGACAAAAATGGAAATTCAGACAATTTGTCGTAAATGATCTTGTCTGTATCAAATCCCCTCTTGTATTTGCTCTTGCCTGCTTCGGTTGGCTCTTCTGTCTTTTTCCATAGGTCATAATGGATAGGAAATGCTTTGCCCCAGTTCGCAGGATCGATATCGCCGTCAGCGATCTTAACAGGTCTCACCGGTTCTGTTTTCGGCGGGGTACAACTGTATGAGAGGAATAATGCCGATATAACGAACACAAACAAAAATAAAAACGATGATATTTTTCTATCCATAAAAACCCTCCTTTAGAATGTTTTAGTCATACATTTTATGTGTCCCGGCAAATACAATATCTGCCGTCACGTTTATGAATAATGTGAGTTAGAATGTTTCTGTAATCCCTGTATGTAAATGGGTAATTCTCCTGTGGCAGTTCCAGCACTTCCTCTCCTGATCCATGAGCATAACGGTAGTTTCGTGACAGCGGATGCAATTAGACTGAAGTACCTTTTCCCCATGTGATGAAATTTTTATCTGTTCGGGAATCTTCCCTGAATGAAATACCAGGAGATCTTTCATCCCGTCAATTGCTTTCCAGAGGTAGTGGACAGCCTTATTCTCATTCGGGAGATGGCAGTCAACGCATTCTTTCCTCCTGTGGGCTCCTGAATGCACCCATGCCTCGTATTCAGACTGCATGACATGGCAACTGATACAGTAGGTAGAAGCGTCTGATGTCCCCTGAGAATCTGACTTACCGAATAAGACAAGAGGAATCAAAAGAATGCCGGAAAGAATTGTAAGGGAAAAAATGGATAATTTTGTCATGAATCTCTCCCTATTCATGTTTCACGATAATTATACATAATGAAATAATAAAATGTTTATGGACGAGAACATTTCCTATAACCTACTAAGGAGTGCATTA
>JALHSV010000596.1 GCA_022865525.1 Thermodesulfovibrionales bacterium | reverse complement strand
TCTTCCATTTGTTCTTCAGCCATTGATGAATCCATGTTGTCATCCCCTGAACAACATAATTTGAATCCGTAACTACGGTGACCTTGCATGGCCTTTTCAGTGCCTCCAAAGCCTTAATAACAGCGGTAAGTTCCATACGGTTATTTGTCGTTACCGGTTCACAGCCGGAGAGTTCCCGCTCACGCACTCCGGAACGTAAAAGAATGCCATATCCCCCTACGCCGGGATTCCCGCTGCAGGCGCCATCCGTAAAAATTTCTACAGGCGGTTTTTCGCTCTTTTTCTTCATGAAAAACTTCTCTATTGTACATCAAATCACACCCTTAGTATACGTTTTCATAAATATGATGACATAAGCTATAGAGACGAGATTCTTCGGCCACGCCTCAGAATGACAACGCATGTCACTCTGAACCCTTCGCTTACTGTCATTCTGAGCGCAGCGAAGAATCTCGTCCTTACGCTCAGGACAGGCTCCGTGAAGAGGCTTAATGCCTCACCAATTTATACGTAACCGAATTTGAGGAGGGATTTTAAAATCAATACCTTCATACTTATGACCTTATGAGCAAGTGTTCTGCCCCTACCCCCCTACTGTGATACAATAGGATGCGATGAACATTTCCGTTATTATACCAACTCTGAATGCCGGCCGCTTAATCGGTCAGCTGCTCTCCGGCCTGTTATCGCAGGATCTGCGACCCGGCGAAATCATTGTTATTGACTCATCTTCCCAGGATAACACCGTTGACATTGCAAAAAAAACCGGAGTGAGTACACTGGTAATCCCGAGGAGCACGTTTAATCACAGCAAGACGCGGAATCAAGCCGCTCTTACAGCAGCAGGGGATACCCTGGTTTTCATGACACAGGATGCGATTCCTGTAAACAATAGCCTTCTTCGGGAGCTCACAGCACCATTACAAGAGCCTGATATCGCTGCCACATATGCAAGGCAGATACCCCGGCCGGATGCCCCGTTGCTTGAGGTATTTACGAGATATTTCAATTATCCGGAGAAAGCTTCTGTCAAAAGTCTGAATGATCTGAAACAGTTGGGGATCAAAACATTCTTTTCCAGCAATGTTTGCTCATCCATGAAGAGAGAGCTTTTCATCAAAGCCGGGATGTTCCCTGAGAGTGTCAGGGCAAATGAGGATATGGTTATTACCGCCAAATATATTATTAACGGGTATAAGGTTGCATATGTTCCTGAGGCGATGGTGATCCACTCCCATAATTACTCGCTCTTACGGCAATACCGGCGCTATTACAATATCGGTTCGTCAATCAGAGAAAACAGGTGGATTCTCGACTATGCGCATGCAGAAGGCGAAGGCATGAAATTTATTCAGGAACAGATACGGTTTGTCGTTAAGAAGCATAAATTCCACTTGATACCCTACATTTTTTTTGAGTCTCTCGCAAAATTCCTGGGATTCAGGATGGGATTGGTCACCGGGTGAAAGACGTTGCTCAGTTCATGAGAAGAATGCTTGAGATCTGCTGTCTTCTCATTATAGATCTTGGTGCATTTTACCTGTCCCTCCTGATAGCATGGATACTCCGTTCAGAAGCACTCCCCGTGGTCATTCCTGGTCTTCCCGTCTTCGTATTCTCATACATCCATTTCCTGTCGCTGTGGTGGATACCTGCGGTCTTCATTTTTTTCATTTTCTATGAGTCCCTCTACGACAGTAACCTTCCCTTCTGGGATGAGGCAAGGATCCTTGTCAAATGCGTATCTTTAGCAAGTATCACCTTACTGGCTATCGTAACCTTGGGAAAGATGGGCGATATTGTGTCCCGCCTGGTTCTCCTTGGCTTGTGGATTGCGTCTCTCTTTCTGTTCCCCGTCTTTCGCCTCTGGGGTAAAAAATACCTCTATACCACGGGTATACGGAAAGAAAAGATACTGATAATCGGGGCAGGAAATGCCGGGAGACTCGTCATGGAGGGATTACAGAGAGAGAAGCATATGGGCTATGATATCGTTGGTCTTCTTGACGACGACAGCCGGAAAATTGGTACCAGCGTTCACGGGAGAAAAGTCCTGGGCAATGTGGGCGAATATCCCCGCTTTATCAGAGAGCTCGGGATCAAAACAGTCATTGTCGCCATACCGTCCCTCCCGCCGGATAAGCTGTCTGCATTGACAGCAGGTGT
>JALHSV010000595.1 GCA_022865525.1 Thermodesulfovibrionales bacterium | reverse complement strand
GTTCGTCATTGACTCGAAAATTGGTTCCAAAAATTCGTCATTCCCGCAGTCTGTAGGCGGGAATCCACGTTCAAAAAACAGGAAAGATTCCGGCCAAGCCGGAATGACAGCCTATGTAAGCATGTTATAAGCCAAAAATTTATGACACTATCTCTGTTTCTTGCCTATCTACTATCTACCGTCTACTACCTACTATCTTTTTCATTCTTTTGATCTGTTTCTTGACTTCATCCGGTGCAGTGCCTCCCTGGGACTTCCTGTTTCTGACGGATTCCTCCGGCTTGAGGAAGGGGAAAATATCGGATGAAATCAGAGGGGAAAATGTACGCAGTTCTTTCAGTGAAAGCTCATCAAGACGTTTCTTTTGTGTTATGCACGAGAGAACTATCCTGCCGGTAATTTCATGGGCATGTCTGAATGGTATTCCCTTCTTGACAAGATACTCTGCAATATCGGTTGCTGTCGAATAAGCATCTCCAGCGGTATCTCTCATCCTTTTCGTATCAAAGGCGATACCGGGGAACATTTCATTCAGAACAATGAGACAGGATTTGACCGCGTCAACAGTGTCGAAGACGGGTATTTTGTCTTCCTGCAAATCCCTGTTGTACGAAAGGGGGAGGCCTTTCATGACCGTCAGGAGGGCGATCAGGTTTCCATAAACCCTCCCTGTTTTACCCCTGATCAGTTCTGCCACGTCAGGGTTTTTTTTCTGGGGCATGATGCTTGAACCTGTTGTAAAAGCATCCGGAAGCTCGATAAATTTAAATTCCTCTGTGGACCAAAGGATGAGTTCCTCTGCAAGTCGTGATAAGTGCATAATAAGAACTGCAGATGCTGATAAAAATTCTATCGCAAAGTCCCTGTCGGATACAGCATCAATGCTGTTCTGGGATATGCCATCGAAACCGAGAAGTTGTGTAACATATTCTCTGTCCACGGGAAGCGTTGTTCCGGCAAGCGCACAGGAACCGAGAGGCATCTGATTCGCACCCTCATATACCGTTTTCAATCGTCGAACATCTCTCTGCAACATTTCAACATACGCGAGCAGATGATGGGATAAAAGCACGGGCTGTGCTCTCTGCAGATGGGTATATCCGGGCATCAGCGCATTCATGTGTTTCGATGCACTGGTGAGGAGCGTCCGCTGGAATGTTTTCATGAGTGATATGATTTCATGCACCTCGCTTCTGATATAGAGTCTGAGGTCGAGTGCTACCTGGTCATTCCGTGACCGGGCAGTGTGGAGTTTTCTCCCGACATCGCCAATTTTGCTTATAAGAGCAGTCTCGATATTCATATGGATGTCCTCGAGGTCTTCCCTGAAAATGAATTTTCCGGCTGCTATTTCTTTAGCAATATCTTCGAGTCCTCTGATAATTTTGTCCGAATCTTTCCGGGGGATGATTCTCTGTTTGCCGAGCATCTTTGCATGTGCAATACTGCCCTGTATGTCGTATTGCCAGAGACGCTTGTCAAATGATATGGATTCCGTGAAAGACTCAGCAATCATTGAGGTTTTTTCCCTGAACCGTCCTGCCCATAGTTTTTTCATATTC
>JALHSV010000594.1 GCA_022865525.1 Thermodesulfovibrionales bacterium | reverse complement strand
CGGTAACAAAGGCAATGTCTACCCTTTATCCATTCTCCGACCTTGTAAGTTTCAAGGAACTGCTATAAGGACTCTTTAGACTTTTCCAGAAAGTCTAAAATATAATCACAGTACTCGTGGTAATCTCTTAAACAATCTGCGGCGCTTCCAAAGTTTGCTTTTTTTGTAAATAATTTACTATGCTAAATTATTAAACTTTTGGAGGTATTGAAGAATGACAATCACGAATAAGGCTGCTGAAAAAGCAAAAGCCATATTGACCGGTGAAGGCAAAACGGACTGGGGCTTGCGGATATTTGTTGCCGGAGAAAGCTGCTGTGGCCCATCGTATGGCCTTGATATGCAGGAAGGTCATAGCCCTGATGATGAAATTATAGAAAAAAACGGGTTGAAAGTTTTTATAGACAAACAAACGATGGAAACCCTTACCGGAAGAGAGCTTGATTATTATGCCGGGGAAGAGGGTGAAGGGTTTATCTTTACCGGAGGTGTCTCTGCATGCGGTACCGGAAGTTCAGCATGCGGTGCCGGTAGCTCAGGCTGCAGCTCCTGCGGAGAATAAGTCAGACTTGTGTTCCCTTTTCACAGACCACGCAGATTAAGAAAGAATGAGACAATCAGGAGAATGGTGAGGGAGACCTCCCTTTCTCCTGATAATTTTATCTATCCTCTCTTTGTAACATTCGGCAAAGGGGTAAAAAAAGAGATCTCATCTATGCCCGGGTGCTATCAGGAATCTGTCGATGCGGTAACGAAGCATGCAAAAGAAGTCTTCTCCCTCGGTATTCCCTCGGTGATACTCTTCGGGATCCCTGAACATAAAGACGAAAGCGGCTCAGGTGCTTATGATGAGCACGGCGTTGTTCAGAAGGCAATCAGGGCAATAAAAAATAAAGTTCCTGAATTGGTTGTTATCACTGACGTCTGCATGTGCGAATACACAAGCCACGGCCACTGCGGAATCATAAAGAATGGTGATGTCCAGAACGACCCTACCCTCGAACTGTTGGCAAAGGAAGCAGTTTCTCATGCTAAGGCTGGTGCTGACATGGTTGCGCCGTCGGACATGATGGACGGGAGGGTCGATGCAATCCGCACTGCACTCGATGAGGAAGGCTTTGCAGAAGTTCCGATTATGTCCTATGCTGCCAAATATGCATCAGCATTCTATGGCCCATTCAGAGATGCTGCTGAATCAACCCCTCAATTCGGTGACAGGCGGTCATATCAGATGGACCCTGCAAACAGAAGAGAAGCTTTGAAAGAAGTTGCGCTTGATATTGAAGAAGGGGCGGATATCGTTATGGTGAAACCGGCCCTTGCATATCTTGACGTCATCTCTGATGTCAAAGCTTCCTTTGATGTCCCTGTGGCAGCCTACAACGTAAGTGGAGAATATTCCCTGGTTAAGGCTGCCGGAAAACTCGGCTGGATTGATGAGCAACGGGTCATGATGGAGATACTCACCTCGATCAAGCGGGCAGGCGCCGATTTAATACTTACCTATTTTGCAAAAGAAGCTTCGAAGATCCTGAACAAATAATTATCCAGTCTTAGACTGCAGAGGACCCTGCGCAACCTCAATTTAACTAATTATCGCTTCTATCAAAATAACAATTTATACCCTTGACTTAATTATGGGCATATGCCTATAATAGAAAAATGCCTCGACCAAAAAAATATCGGTGTGTTAAGTGTAAACCTGATGCTACCTACTTTAAGCCCAGAGGAATTCCGATGACCCAACTTGAGGAGATAGCATTAACTATTGATGAACTCGAGGCGATCAGGCTGGCTGATTTTGATGAACTCTATCATGAAGATGCGGCGAAAAAGATGAAAATATCACGGCAGACGTTTGGCAGAATTCTTCAGAATGCACACAAAAAAGTTGCCGAGTGCCTG
>JALHSV010000593.1 GCA_022865525.1 Thermodesulfovibrionales bacterium | reverse complement strand
GCTTGATTACTCATTCAATGGGTTAAGCATCATCATAACAGAACCTCCGCGTATCCTGCCCGGCGATCAACTGACGGTTGATGTAAAGGAGTTAAACATCCATCAAAAGGGGCGGGTACAGTGGACAGCACCCATGCAGTCCGGGCTCAGGATAGGCCTTGCAAAGTTGGGGGTGTTGCAAGGATCTTTTCTGCACTATAAGCTCTCAGACATTCTCATAGGTCTCCAAAAAACAGTGAAAACAGGGATTCTGGTTATACAGCACGGTCTGATAAACAAGGAACTGTATATCAAAAATGGCGACATGATCTACGCTACATCAAATCAGGAAACAGATCAGCTCGGCAGCATACTCCTGCAACAGAAAAAACTTGGTAAGGAGCACTATCTGGAAGCTCTGGAACAGGAGAAAAAGACGGGCTTACATCATTCGGAAGTACTTGTGAGGAATGGGTATCTCAAACCGGAGAATCTTGTGCCTGCTCTCAAACTGCAGGCACACATCATTATCGAGAGTATGCTTGCATTAGAGGAGGCACATTTCATATTTCAAGAGGGACCTTTGTCTTCAAAGAATGTGCTTACTCTGAAACTCTCCATGTCGAATGTGATATACCTTGAGCTGAAAAAGCATGCAGACACCGGACTTATTGAGGAATATCTTCTTGACCGTGTTGTAGATTTTTCGGCATCTCCTCTCAAACTTTTTCAGCATATCACGATGGATGAACAAGATAAGGCGATCGTTTCTCTTGTGGACGGAAAAACAAAGATAGAGGAAATCATCAAACTCACACCGTATGATACAAACAACGTCTTGCAAACTATTTATGCTCTTTTGGAAGCTCGAATACTGGTGATCAAGATGGATGGCGAAACACCTCGGGGGATTGCCTTCGAAGACGTAGTCGAAAAAATTCAGGATGTTCCCGACGCCTTGATCGTGAAGATAGAAAAAATGCACGCAGAATATAAAAAAAAGAGTTATTACGAAATCCTGGGACTATATCAGAATGCCGCTGAAGACGAGATAAAAAGAGCATATTTTAAACTCGCGAAGGAGTTCCACCCTGATCTTCATTTCAATCTTCCACGCCACATGAAGAAGAAGCTGCTTGAGGTTTTCATTTATATGACGAATGCATACCTGACCCTGAAAGACCCTCAGCAGAGAAAAACCTACCGGCATGCCGGTGAAAGTTCAGAAGCAAACCGGACGAATTTTATGAAACCCGGGGAAATTGCGGAGTCCAGGTATTTGGAGGGACAAATTAGTTTCAGAAAAAAGGAATTCGAAAATGCCGCGCATTCCTTTGCTTCAGCAATATATTTTGATAATTCCGCAGCAAAGTATCATTATTTTTACGGCTGTGCCCTCGGTGAGATAGGGAAATATAAAGATGCGCTCGAAGCACTCAAAAAGGCTCTTGAACTCAAATCATCTGATCTGGATACCCTTGCGGAAATGGGATATATCTATTTGAAGCTGGGATTCCCGCTCAGGGCAAAGGGGCACTTTAAGAAAGTATTGGAGAAAAGCCCTGCACATGCAAGGGCAACAGAGGGCATGAGGTTGATCAAGTGATTTTAGCCTGCTTTATGCATATAATTGCGTTTATACCGGCAGATACAGTATTTTTGCTCATTCTCGGCCCCGATATACATCGGGACCTCCGAGGTGAATTCTGTCTTCGACAGTATTCAAATCCGCTCAAATACAATATCTGCCGTCTGGTTTATGCATAAAACAGGTTAAAATGGCCGGTTACGGCAAGGCCCTTCTTCTCGACTATATGAATTCGTTTACGGCTGTGTAATTGCCGGCGGGCAAGCTTTTATGCACGCCCGTTCTGCTTTGCGGCATTGTTTGAGCACAGCAGCGAGGTGAATACTCTCCCTGCATTCATCCCTGCAGATAAATGCACCTATCTGAGCCTGATCGATGCAGGTATCCAATGCCCCCGTGCCTGCTCCGAAATTAACACGGCACTGTTGCTTCGCAACGTTAAGATTTGACATGCAGACAGCTTTGCAGTCATCGAGTGAATTGGATGGATTTTCAATGCATGTATCGAAGCCTTCACGGCAGGCCTCTGCACATGCGTGATTGATGTTCCGGCAAGAATCCTTATCTACCTGCATATTTTCAAGACAATACTGCCTGCACTCTTTATACTCTGCATTGGCATCGATAACACACATCTTAACCATTTCGTCTGCACGGGCAATCCCGGCAAGGACAAAAATATTCATTACCACCATGCATAGAACCCATGAAAAAAAGCTCGGTCTCATTCTTTACCTCCTCATTACATTATTAACTTATTTTTAG
>JALHSV010000592.1 GCA_022865525.1 Thermodesulfovibrionales bacterium | reverse complement strand
TTATCGGTACCAAGAACCTTCAAAAATGCTTCTTTTGTTTTCTCATCAAGGTTCGTTACCTCGGGGATAGGGAACTCGAAATGAAGAGCACCCGGCACGTGCTCTTTTTTATAGCTGTCGTCGTATGGCATCGTATCAATGATGAGCATTTTCTTCTTCTCATCAATCCATTTCTTTAATTCTTCGGTTGATACAATCTTATAACTGCCACGCATTACTTCATTGGAAAATTTAACGGCAGACGTTTCTGTTTCGAGCTCTTTACTCCCCCAGGCTCCAAAGCTGTTAACAGCGACAGTCAAGAGGAAAACACAGCAAACAGACAATACAAAAGATACCCTTGCTCTCTCCATACTATTTACCTCCTTAAAGTAAGTTTACAAGCCCCGATAGGTGGCTGTTTTTCTGTTCTGATCGAACAAACCTGTATATATACAGGTAAAATACTGCTCCTATCATTAATAAATCGCGGTAGAAAGCTTTTTTTAGACTGTTGTAGCCTGCGATTTCTGCTGGGGAGAAACACCCGCAGTCTATGCTCAGATCTTTCAAGATGCCGTACCATAAAACAAATACAAATAGAACGAGCATACTAAAAATCACCGAAAGGCTGCCACGAATGTTCAAGAGAAGTCCGAGACCAGCCAGAAATTCAATCAGAGGAAGACCAACAGCAACAGGAGCCAATAAGCTTTCCGGTATCAGGTCATACTGGGAAATAACCTTTGCAAATGCCTTTGGATCAAGAAGTTTGATAAAACCGGTATAGATAAAGAGAGATCCGAGGGCAAATCGCATGATTCTCTCAGGCCAGGGAGATCCGAAAATCTTTTTCCAATATTTTTTTGCATCAGTCATCGACATGTTCAGATTGCTGAAAAATTTCATTGATTAATTATCAGCTAATGAAAAACTTTTATTCCAATAGTTAATAATGATAGAAATGCTCTAATCCATAGATATTTTCTAATGATTTACCATAAATTTCTTTCATAAAATATGATATACTTAAGTATAAGTTTGTAAGTTTGGAGGAATAACAATGTGTCTTGGTATCCCATCGAAGATAATCAGTATTGAAGACTCAAGGGCGAAAATTGATGTATACGGTGCACAGCGAGATATAAGCCTCATGCTGCTTGAAGAAAAAGTGAAAATCGGTGATTATGTAATTGTTCACGCGGGATTTGCTATCCAGATACTTCAGGAAGATGTGGCTAAAGAAACCCTTGGCTACTTTGATCAATATTTACAGGCATTGGCAGTAGAAGAGGGGATGATTGAGCAACCGGTAAAGAAAACAAAAACGAGAATAAAAAAGAAAAATTAGACACCGTTTCACACCCTCATAGTCGTCTCTAAACCATTTATTTTTACTCATGTCAATTCGTGCCCATTCCGCTTGTAACAACGTAACCCTTTATGGTAATCTCCCATACTATGCAAGTCTGTCAATCATGGTGAAAGGGCTCAAGGAATGGTAAAAAACGATCGCTGGATAAGGGAGATGGCAGTAAAGGGCATGATAGAACCTTTCAACAAACACCGGCTAAAGAAAGGTGTTATTTCGTACGGTGTAAGTTCATATGGTTACGACATGAGAATATCAGATGAGTTCAAAATTTTTACTCCGGTAGGTAAACCGCTGATTGACCCCAAAAATTTTGATCCGAAAAGCCTTGCAGACTTCAGAGGAGACATATGCATAATCCCCCCTCATTCTTTTGTGCTTGGACGTTCTGTTGAATATTTCAGGATACCCAGGGATGTCCTCGTCACATGCCTCGGTAAATCTACCTATGCGAGATGTGGTATCGTTGTTAATGTCACGCCTCTCGAGCCGGAATGGGAAGGATATGTAACCATAGCTATTTCCAATACCGGACCTCTTCCGGCAAGACTTTATGCAAATGAAGGGATTGCACAGCTTATTTTTCTGCAAGCATCTGAGATATGTGAAAAGTCGTATGCTGATAAAAAAGGGAAATATCAGGCCCAGAAGAAAATTACCCTGGCAAAAGTACAATGAGTTCCATTTCAGCTCCTGAAAGATTAATACTCGCCCTTGATATGCCGGAGCATGATTCTGCATTAGAAATAGTAGATAAATATAGCGATTATATCAATATATTTAAAGTAGGACTTGAACTATTTACCTCCTGTGGTCCGAGGATAGTTGAGGATATCAAAAAAAGGGAAAAAAGGTTTTTCTTGACCTCAAGTTTCATGATATCCCTAATACGGTCTCGAAGGCTGCTCTTGCAGCAATGAAGCTTGGAGTATATATGTTCAACCTGCACGCATCAGGCGGCCTTGAGATGATGAAACGATGCAAGGACTCTGTAGTCGAAGTCTGTCTCAAAGAAAACATAGACCGTCCAAAGATCCTCGCAGTTACTGTACTCACAAGTCTTTCCCGGGAAATTCTCAGGGATGAACTGGGCATTCAGTATGGCCTCAGGACACACGTCAGACATCTTTCAGCTTTAGCACTGAAGGCAGGACTCGATGGCGTTGTCGCTTCGGCACGGGAAGTGGAGATAATACGAAACCATTGCGGAAAAGGATTCCTTATCGTGACACCTGGGATCAGACCTTCATGGACTCCCCCAGATGATCAGAAAAGAACAATGACTCCTAAAGATGCCATCCGGGAAGGTGCAGACTATCTTGTCATCGGGCGGGCAGTCTTGCAGCAGCCCGATCCATTGAAAGCTATTGAATTGATTACCCTTGAGATTCTGTCGGCATGACGTCAAAAAAGGTACTCAGATATGGTAACCCCTGCGAAAAAAATATTTTTGGAACTGGTAAAAACCGGCAGAATTCCACCGCTTTATAGTGAGTTACCCTTCACTTTACCGTATGTAACCTATCAATCCATGTTGTCCCGGAACAGCTTTCTCCTTGAAAGCGTAAAAGGGCCCGAAAAAATTGCCCGTTATTCATTTATTGGATTTGATCCATGTCTTATCTTCAAAATAAAGGATGGAGTTATTGAGACAGAATCTTCATGCAAAAAGACAATGCGGTCAAAGAAACCTCTGGCCATACTCAAGGATGTACTACGTCAGTATAAACAAGCTCCATATGATTACCTTCCCCCGTTTCAGGGCGGTATTGCCGGTATGTTGAGTTATGATTTTGTTCAGTATTTTGAGAAACTCCCGGTGAATACCATAGATGATCTGCATCTCCCCGATGCTCATATCCTCATGATTGACAGGGTTATTGCTTTTGATCATGTAAATAAAAGAAGCTGGGTTATTGTTTGCCCTGGAGTACGGTTCTCCATTCTTCATGACATGTCACATCGAATTCCGGACTGGCCGGTGCTCTATGACGAGGCAGAAAACGTGATCCGGGAAACCAGGAAAAGAATTACGCGGAACACGAATCATGCGGAAAATGGAAATACG
>JALHSV010000591.1 GCA_022865525.1 Thermodesulfovibrionales bacterium | reverse complement strand
TAGCTGGTACTCTGGGTGGATATGGAAAAAGGATACAGGCACATCAGTTTAGAGGAGAGGGATAAGATAGCGGAAATGAAGTCATTGGGGCAGACGGTGACAGACATGGCAATGGCGTTGGGGCGGTCAAAGAGCACGCTGTCGAGGGAGTTGAGGAGGAACGCTACTCCTGCGTACAAAGTATACCTGTCGCACCGAGCTCACGAGCGTGCAGTTACGAGGAAACAGGAGGCGGGCAGCCGCCCGAGGCTTAAGAGTGATCAGGTTGTCTCGTATGTTCGGAATAAGCTTGAGCAAGGTTTGTCCCCTGAACTCATAGCGGGCAGAATAGAACTGGAACAGTCAGGGCTCAGCATAAGCCATGAAGCCATCTACCAGTACATCTACCATCCTAAGACCGAAGGAAGGGCTGAACTGATAGGACTCCTTGTGCGGGGACACCGCAAACGCAAATCAAAAGGGATAGGCAGAAAGGAGCGCAAAACCAAGATTCCCAACCGGATTCCAATAGAGGATAGGCCTCTATCGGTAGAGAACCGCAGTCGGTTCGGACATTGGGAGGGCGACTCTTTGGTATCAAGGAAGAGCCTTGCAGCTCTGAACTCTCTGGTGGAACGCAAGAGCAGGCTACTGCTTCTGACCAGACTTCAGAGGAAGACAGCAGAGCTGACCACAGATGCCGTGATACTGAGACTTCAGGAACTCCCGGAGAAAGTAAGACGCACGCTGACGCTGGACAATGGAACCGAGAATGCACAGCATGAGGCGATTACAGAGGCCATAGGCATACAGTGCTATTTCGCCCGTCCTTATGCCTCGTGGCAGAGGGGAACCAATGAAAGCGTCAATGGTCTGGTCAGACGGTATTTCCCTAAAGGAACGAACTTTAGTAAGATAACGGATGAGCAGGTGGCAAAGGTCGAATCACTGATTAACAACAGGCCCAGGAAATGCCTGGCCTACAAAACACCGCTCGAGGTCGCTTCTGCTTTTGTTGCACTTCGACCTTGAATGTGGGTTTCATTATTGCCAAATATAAATGGGAATTGGAAGGTACAAAGGAGGCTAAACCGTTGGCGGACATCCCTTTCCCGGTTCTCCCCAAGCCTTATCTTATTGCTATGAAATTAAAAGCCGGGAGTATTAAAGATGATCTTGATGTAACAGAACTTTACAACCTACTGACGGAAGAAGAAAAAAGCAAGACGCTTGAACTATCTAAACTTATTCACAAGGATAAAAAACTGGCTCGACTCATTAAGCCAAAAAAACCATTCAGGGATAAGGAAGATAAAGACCAACTGCTTTAAAGAGGTTCCACCCCAACTATTGAAAGATGCAAAAGTAATTTCCTATTTTTGTCATTCCGGCTTGCCCGGGCTACGACTCATAGAGAATCTTTCTTCAGAAGGACTCCCGACAAGCGGAAGTGACAGATTAATGGGGAAATTGCATAGGTCATTAGTTTTGCAGGAATTAATAACCCCTCAAGCTGTGCTTGATATATTTTATATCATGAGGTGATATACATTCTATCATGATAGATAAAAGTTCACATAAACAAAGGCGGCTTGCTGACAGAATGCGTGAGGCTGTGGAATTTTCTCCTGTAATTGTCCTCTCAGGCGCACGTTAGACAGGGAAAGGCACCCTTCTCAGAAATGAATCCCCTTTCAGGAAATGGCACTATGTATCTTTTGAATCGGATAGCGAGCGGATTCCTCGCAGCTTG
>JALHSV010000590.1 GCA_022865525.1 Thermodesulfovibrionales bacterium | reverse complement strand
CCCATTCCATTGAAACTTCTCATCTAAGGCATTTTGATATCCTAAACTTTCGAGGTAATTCGCATTTAGACCGAGCACGGCGTTTTCTGCTGCAATTCGAGATAAATCTTTGTGTGTTACTTTTTCATTCCAAGAATAACTCATTTGAACACAAGACAATAACAAAGCAATAACGAGTAAAAATTTCTTAATATTCATAACTATTTCTCCGGATAAGGCGGCCTTCCAAAGCCCTTTTCTTCCTTATTAATTTCTTTGATAAGAAGAGGCATATTCCCCTTCTCATATGCTTCTGAAGGTAAGGATGGTGTCCCCTGTTTTCTTCTCTCTTCCATTGTCAATTTTTTCAAAGGTATAATCGCCTTAGTTCCTTCCCATTTGATTTTTTTTCGGAGGATGAGATCCGATTTTAAGGATGCCCAGGAACTCATTCCAATATGTTCATACCCTGCTTTGAATATCAGAACATCCATGGGTGTCACATTCCCCAGTATCTTTAATCCCATGCCGGGGATTTCAAAATCTCCATTTTTATCGGTTACCGTCTCCCTTACATCATGAAAATTGTGCACAGCTCCGCCCGGTGTTATCTGTTCGGTATTCCATACCCCAAGCACAACTACCCCTTCAACCGGCGCTCCGGTATCTGCATCCATTACCCTGCCGCTGTATGGTCCGTCATATCGGATTCCATATGCGCACGTAAGTGTTGCCAAAACTACAAGGATGCTTAAGATCGCTACACCGCATAATCTTTTCATAGTTCACCTCTCCTTTAAATTAATAAAAGTACCATAATAATGAGAACATAATATTTATAAAATCCCACCTATCCTCCCTTTGCCAAAGGGAGGAATAAACCCCTCTTTGGTAAAGAGGGGTAAGGGGAGATTTTTTTTGAAAATATTTTTTCAATTATGAGTCCTTATCAATACCAATCTATTTTCCACAATCCGTCATGATCGACTGAAAAATAGATATAGTGCATAATTGCCATCATCTGCCCGCCATAGGGTTCATCTTTCCTGATGCGGTATTTCGCGGCATTCCCTCTCACATAAATACACTGAATGTCCTCCATGTCCTGAGCAATCTGCGGCATGTGAGCATCAAGAGCAGTAAATATATCATGGTAATGAGGCTTTGTTTCTTCAACAAAATAGTTTGCCGCGGTATCGATGTGCTGATTTGCAAGAGCTGTCCTCATTCCTTCCCATTTCCCCCTGAGCAGATTATCCATTTGGGTTGTATTCATTACCGGTATTGAAACAGTATCATGATAAACATTGCCATCCGGGGCGGTGACACTCACGGTGAAAGAGTAGATGCCTTCAACAGCTATTGCAAACCGGTATTCGTTCTCATTGCTGTCGAGAAGGGCCGGCTGGGAGGGCCCTGTTATAGAAACTTCTGCTTCATCAAAACTGAATGATCCATCTATGCTGAGCGCGAGCTCAAGCGGTGCTATGCCTGATTCAAGATTTGATCTCAGCCTGATGTGATTGACATTCGCAATTGCACTGACTGTCAACTGGGTTGATTCCGTATTACCTGTCGAGTCTGTTGCGGTAGCTGTTATTGTGTTTATGCCTTCATCAAGCGGTATGTGGTTTACGACAAACTGATTTCCATAAACTGTTGCCGGGATACCGTTCACGGTCACTCCTGTATCATTGCCCGTGGAATTGATTGCAGCACCTTTCACTGTTACATCAGTTGACATTATATCCCCTTGCTGCGGGGAACTTATGG
>JALHSV010000589.1 GCA_022865525.1 Thermodesulfovibrionales bacterium | reverse complement strand
GGGCTGCGGGATGTACCATCTCTGTACCGCGATCGAACGAATTATCTCAGCACAATGCCTGCATAGCCAACGACATGATCATAATCTCCGCTCACCTCTGCTGATGTGGAATATTTCACGAGACGCGCAGATTGAGCACCGAGAGACTTTGCAGCAAATAAAAGCGTGGTTACGGGTAAATATCCGCACATGGATATCCGCTCCTGAACGACAATGTCAAATAATCCATCGGGATCAAGTGACAAAATCCTGTCAATAGCCTGTTTGTCCTTCTGTCTCGCAACGCTTTCAGGCACATAATGGCTCATGTCGGAGCTTGCTATCAGGACTACAGGATATCCGGCAGTTTTTACCGCCTTTGCTATCCCCTCACCGAGCATTTTACAATCTTCAATAGTAGCAGAAAGAATCACTAAGGGGACGATTCTCGCTTTTTGAGAAAAATGAGCAATAAAGGGCAGTTGTACCTCAAGAGAATGTTCAAACATATGTGCCTTTGCGTCTTTTGTCACAAGAGGAACGTTCATCGCAATTCTATGGGAAATCTTCTCATCAATCTTGAATGTTCCTGTTGGTATCTCCCATTCACCTGACTCCATGATCGATATCCGTGCTCCCAGGCCGGTATGATTTGGGCCTAAAAGGATAAATGTCTCAGGAAAGTCGATTGCAGAATATACCGCGCCGGCAACGGACCCTGAATAAATCAGGCCTGCATGGGGACAGACCGCACCGATAACCTTTTCCTTTTTTGCAGATCTATCTGTATATTCACTGACCTGTTGTGTCAGTTTCGGTACCGTGCCGTAATAAAACTGTCCTGCAACAGACGGAGTCCGTTTCAAAATGCCTCCTCCCCGGTATCTTCTATGCCCCTGTCAGCCATATTCAGGAATCTCGTGCAGGTTGACATGAACGCAAGATTAATGGTGCCGGTAGGTCCGTTTCTCTGTTTCGCTATGATCACTTCTGAATGTCCCTTTTTTGCCTCCTTATTATAAATCTCTTCACGGTACAGGAAAATAATCACATCTGCGTCCTGTTCGATTGCACCCGATTCCCTCAGGTCAGCCAGTATTGGTGTTGGAGGACGGCGCTGCTCAACACTCCTGTTGAGCTGGCTGACAGCTATGACGGGTACGCTTAACTCCTTTGCCAGTCCCTTGAGCGAGCGGGATATATCCGATATCTCCTGTTCGCGCCTTTCAAAAGATCCCTTTCCTCTCATCAGCTGCAGGTAATCGACTATGACGAGGCTGAGACCGTGTTCAATTTTAAGCCGTCTCGCCTTTGCCCTGAGCTCAAGGACCGTGATGCCGGAGGTATCATCGATAAAGATAGGTGCTCCTGTGAGATTACTTGCTGCGCTGGTCAATTTATGCCAGTCCTCTTTCTTGATAAATCCTTTCCTGATACTGTTTGAATTTACCATTGCTTCTGCACACAACATCCTGATTGCGAGCTGCTCCCTTGCCATCTCGAGGCTGAATATAGCAACCGTTTCCTTCAATTCAAGTCCAACATGCTGTGCGATATTCAGAGCAAAGGCTGTCTTTCCCATCGAAGGTCTCCCCCCGACAATAATAAGGTCGCCCTTTTGAAAACCGGTCGTCAGATCATCGAGGTCTCTGAAACCTGATGAAACGCCGGTTATTGTCTCTTTCTTATCATAAAGTCGCTCGATCATCTCAAAACTGTCCCGGATAACCTCTTTCAATGTTACGAACGATGCCTTTACCCGTTTGTCGGAAATCTTGAAGATCGATCTCTCGGCATAGTCTACAAGATCCTCCGCATCAAGATTGTCCTCATACACCTTGCTTGCGATCTCATTCGCTGACTGTACAAGTCCTCTGAGGAGAGCTTTTTCACGGACAATATGTGAATGGTACTTGACATTCGCTGCAGTCGGAACCATATTGACCATTAAGGAAAGATACGCTATCCCGCCAACAGCCTCCAATTCATCATTCTTTTTCAGCTGGTCTGTCAGGGTGATCAGATCTATTGGTTCATTTTTGTCAAAAAGATCGGTCATTGCAAAGAAGATCTTCCTGTGTGACCCCTTATAAAAATCTTCAGGATCAAGGATCTCCAGACATCTGGTCAGCGCATTATTGTCGATAAGAATGGCGCCAAGGACAGACTGCTCTGCTTCGAGGTTCTGAGGAGGCAATTTAACGAGTTGCAGATCGGTTTCTTTCATTCCTGCATGACCGTAACCAGTTATTCCTCGACAACCTGCAGGTTAATCTGTGTATCAATCTCAGGGTGCAAACGAACACTGACGGCATATGTGCCGATTCTCTTAATCGGTTCATCGAGGGAGATTTTCTTTTTATCTATTTCGATTCCTTCATTCTTGAGCTGCTCTGCTATATCCATAGTCGTTACGGAACCAAATAACTTCCCCTCCTCCCCGGCTTTTGCCTTGATGACAAGCGTAATCTTCGAAAGCCTGTCGGCAAAGTCCTGTACCGAGGCTTTCATTTTTTTTGATTTTTCCTGAATCACCTTTTTTGCATGTTCCAGTGATTTCATGTTTTTAATGTTTGCCTGAACTGCGAGGCCCTTCGGGACTAAATAATTCCGTGCAAATCCGTCAGCGACAGTAACAGTCTGTCCCATAATTCCGATCTTTTTAATATCTTCCTTCAGGATAACTTTCATACAGAATCTCCTTCTTTATCAAAAATGTGTTGGTAACGGATGCCTCAGTTAAATAGCTGCGTGGTGTTTTAAACGTAATATTATACCACATCACCAGTACGTATCCCTACAGAATCCTGAACGGTACCGGAATAAACGTCAGGATAAAAATCACGAATGTGAGCCAGCCGATGACTTTTCTTCTTTTATCGAGAGGGACTTCCCAGGAAATCACCGGCGGATGTCTGAGGCCAAGAACTAACAGTAAAACAGCCCATATAATCCACCCTTCCCATAATAACACCCCGAGTAAACTCATTACCAGAACGAGTATGAATGACAGGCGGGTCTGTTTTTCCCCCAGGAATGCAAATGCAATATGGCCACCATCAAGCTGCCCGACAGGTATGAGATTCATGGAAGTTACAAAAAGTCCGATCCAACCAGCGAATGCAACAGGGTTTAAAAGGATATCAGAATCTGCAGGTGTCACTCCCAGGACGGTTTGTGCGAGGAAAGAAAACAGGATTGAATCACCGAGGGTTAACGCACCTTTTGTCTCTGCAACCGGCACAATTTTAGACAAATGAAGCCCGATCATTACAGCGATCACGGAAACAATGAACCCTGCTATCGGACCCGAAGCGCCGATATCAATCAGCGCTTTCCTGGTAACAATCGGAGATTTCATTTTGATGAATGCCCCGAATGTTCCTATAATGGTCGGCGCGGGGATAAAATAGGGAAGCGTAGCATTCACTCCGTGTTTTTTCGATGCAAAGTAATGGGACAATTCATGGGTCAGGAGAATGATCATGAGCGTCAGTGCAAACGGCAGCCCGTAGTAAATTTTCCACGGATCTTTCAGGATATCTGCACCTGTCTGCATAGCTCCTACAAAGAGCGTTGAAAGCATTGTCAGGATGAAGAGAACGATTTGCAGGAAAGGGATTTTTTTCATGAAAATATTATAGTTTATTCCAAAAAAAAAGGGCCTCTTTTCAGAGGCCCTTCTACAATATAAAAGCTCTGCCAGCTTTTTATTGTCCTTATGCCTTCTTTACTACATAGACATTACAAGGTGCATTGCCGACGACTTTCAGTGCCACACTCCCCATGAAGAACCTCGTCGCCTTTCCTCCAAGGCCGCGGCTCCCGATGATAATGAGGTCTGCTTTCTCCTTTTCTGCAAAGCTGATAATCTCATCTGCCGCAGAAATAGATGAGGAGATAATGGTGCCGGCC
>JALHSV010000588.1 GCA_022865525.1 Thermodesulfovibrionales bacterium | reverse complement strand
TAGAACCCGTTCAAACCAGGGAAAAAGACCTGGCCCACGCTGTGCGTTCACCCGCTCAAATCGAAGTAACCCTGCCGCTGACCGGCGCTACTGTGAAAGCCGGCCCTTCCGATACCTGGCAACAAGATCGGGAATAACTATACCCAATGGGTCAATCCTGTTCGGCACCGATTTTGCTCATTCCATAAAATGCCTTTGTAATCACCCATCTGTATATAACATCTCTTAAAGTTTTGTAAAAATAAAACTTGCGCTCGGTTGCGCACTACGTTCTAATAGCGTTTATGAGTGCAAAACGAAAAAAAATCAAGGAACATCAACTTAATGGTTTCAAATACTTCAAGGCTATATCTGAAATCCTTGAGGAGTTACACGATGCCGGTTGTCAACGTGATTTAGCAGGCAACCGGAAATTACACATGGACCAGTACATTTCTTTGATACTTCTGTTTATGTTCAATCCTATTTGCAGTTCTCTTCGAGCATTGCAGCAGGCCAGCGAACTAAAGAAAGTTCAAAGAATTCTCGGTGTTCCACGTGCATCTCTGGGTAGTCTTTCGGAAGCTGCCAGGGTTTTTGACAGTGAATTAATGGAACAGGTTGTCGAAAAACTGGCGGCTAAGCTTGGACCTGTTTCAAAAAACAGCAAATTAAGCGATCTTGATGGCATTATTACTCTAGTTGACGGTTCGCTGATAAACACCTTATCAAAGATGACCTGGGCTTGTTGGAAAAGCGATCAGAATGCCGTCAGGATCCATACTCAGTTTGATTTGCAAAAATATGTGCCGATTAAAATGACCGTTACCGAAGGCAGAGGCAAAGGCAAAAGCAATGAAAAAGAAGTTTTAGCGGATAATCTTGAACCTGGCCGCATCTATGTAAAGGATCGTGGCTATGCCAGCCTCGCCCTGTTCCAACAGATTCTCGACCAGAATAGTTCCTTTGTATGCCGTATTCGTGATGATTCAAAATACGACATTCTTAAAGAACATGAACTAACACAAGATGCTCTGAATGCTGGTATTGTCTTTGATCGCGAGGTGCGTCTTGGCGGTGACGCCAAAACACAAAGTAAATTATCTGTTCCAGTTCGCATGGTTGCGATAAAATGTGAGCCTCGCAAAAAACGCTACAATAGCGATTTCAACGGCCCAGAACAAGGTGAGACAATCCTTGTTGTTACTAACAAAGTCGATCTTGACGCCGACGTAATCGGGTTGATTTTCCAAAATCGCTGGGCAATCGAAATATTCTTTCGGTTTTTCAAGCACATTCTTGGTTGCCGTCATTTGCTGAGCCATTGCCAAAACGGAATTGAACTGCAAACCTACGCTGCGATCATAGCATGTATGCTGATTTCGTTGTGGACCGGCCGTAAACCAACCTTGAGAACCTATGAAATGCTCTGCTGGTATTTTACCGGCATGGCTGATTTTGAAGAACTCACTAATCATATTGCCCGTCTGCAAAAATATGATTGATCCCACAGGGCGTTTTTAAGCAAACAAACGCCTTTGCTTATGCTGCGCAGAAATAACTTGCTAATCACCCTGGCTGTGCCATAGAATGCAAACTTAGTCATAAACGCTATTCAAATGTCAAAGAGCAAATATCGTGCCGAACAGGATTGACCCAATGGGTATCATTATACCTGGCAGGGCCAACCGTAACGTATTGTGGTTTATGTAAATACAACTTTTACTACCTAG
>JALHSV010000587.1 GCA_022865525.1 Thermodesulfovibrionales bacterium | reverse complement strand
TAATGTAAGTAAATGTTTTTCGTCATTCTCGCCCCCGTCTTCACGAGGGTAAACTCCGGCGGGAATCCAGAAATTCTTAAATGTTTCCATGGTATGATAAAACGAATATGGTGCATATTTACTGAAAATATGTAATCTATAATAAAGAGGTGAAAAGATGGAAACAGTAATTATTGGTGAAAGAGGACAGGTCACGATACCAAAAAGATGGCGGGATAAACTTGGCATGAAGCCAAAATCACCAGTTGTGCTTGAGCTCAGAGAGAATGGGATTCTTATAAAGCCTTCTGTAACAGTTACGCTGAGAGAATTTTCTGAAGATTTTATTGCAGAACTTGAAAAAGCTGATACATTGAGAAAGGGGGAGAAGGCAGAGATACATCATAAATGGAAAAGAAAATAAAGGTATTCCTCGATAGCAATGTCTTATTTTCTATTGCTTATACGGGCAGAACAAAATCAAGAGCATATTTACTCTTTGAATTGCAGGAAATAGGGATGTCGGAGGTTTACCTCTCTCCCCTTGTCAGTGAAGAAGCTTCCTTGAACATAAGGCTGAAGAAACCAGAAAAATTAGGATTTCTCAGCGACTTAATCACCAGGTCAAACATCGTTGACAATATTCTTTTATCTACAGAACATCCATTGATGAAGGATTTGCCGCAGAATGATAGGATAATCCTTATGACAGCGGTTTATCATGGGATGGATTTTTTTCTGACAGGTAATGAAAAAGATTTTTTCAATCTCTATAACCAGCGGATTGACAGGACTTTTATTCTCAAACCCGCAGACTTTTTATACAGCCCCGCGAAATCCTCGAACCCTTGATCCCTTTCCGCCACGGCGGATTCGCTGAGGCGAAGAATGATTCCTCTGGTCCTCTGGGGTCAATTCTTTATTATTGAAAAAAACTTATTGCGAGGGTATAACATATCCTCATTATGGCAAGACCATTGCGAATTCAGTATCATGGAGCTGTTTACCACGTTACCTGCAGGGGAAATGAAAGGAAACAGATTTACAGTGATGACGGCGACAGGCAAACCTTTCTCAAGAAACTTGCCGAATCATTAAAGATTTATACTGTCAACCTTTTCAGTTACGTCCTCATGGGAAACCATTTTCACCTGCTTGTCGAGACACCCCTGGGCAATCTTGGGGAATTTATGAGACAATTCAACATCACATATACCAGTTATTACAACAGGCGACATAATCGGGTAGGCCACCTTTATCAGGGCAGGTATAAAAGCATTATTGTTGACAAGGAGAATTATCTCTCTGTTCTCTCGCGGTATATTCATTTGAATCCGGTCAGAATGAAAGAAATGAAAGACAAAACACCCAAAGAGAAAATGGATTATCTTATCCAGTACCCCTGGAGCAGTTTGCCTGACTATCTATTCATAAATAGCAGAGAAGGATTTATCGATTATGAGATGGTTCTGAATGAATATGGTGGTGACAACGAACGAGGCAGAAAGAATTATCAGGAGAGAATATATAAGGATCTATCAAACGGGCTTACGATCCATGATAGGATAAAGGGCCAAAGCATTTTGGGAGAAGAAGGCTTTATTGAATGGATACGGGACAGATTTTTAAAAGGAAAAGTTGACAGAGAATGTCCACCTCTCCGACAATTGCAGCAATATAAATCTGGAGAGCAAATATTTGCGAGCATTACACGAGTATCCGGACAGAGCATGGATGAAATACTTACAAAACGTAACCCTTTAAAATATCTCACTATGGATTTGCTGTGCAGAATAGGTGGATTAAAAGAGCGTGAGGTTGGCAGGATTTTGAAAATGGACTATAGCACAGTAAGTGTGGGAAGAAAGCGGCACAGAGAAAGAATGAAGGGAGACGAGAAACTGCGAATGGTAGCACAATCAATTGAACGCGAATTATCAATATTAAAGAATTGACCCCTTCATTTGGTATAATGAAAACGTGAAAAATATTGAAGAAATCTGTAAGAACTATAATATAACCCTTTGTTATCTCTTTGGCTCCGAGCAGGAGACGGGTAGAGACGTGCTGGCGGGCAAGCCTGTGGAGGGTTTTGACACTGAATCTGATATCGATTTCGGGGTTCTGTTTGCATCCCTTCCTGAAGATCCACTCACAACTTATGCTTATCTGAGTCTTCAAATACAGGAACTCGTATCTCCTTTTATGGCTGACCTTCTATTTCTGTATGAGGTTGACCATCTGATACAGCTTGAGGTGATAAGGGGTACATGTATTTATTCGCTCAGCGAAGAAATCAGGGAGAAATATGAGGAAAAAGTGATGATGATGGCATCC
>JALHSV010000081.1 GCA_022865525.1 Thermodesulfovibrionales bacterium | reverse complement strand
TAATCAATCTCGATTCCCTGTCTTTCGGACATCGTCAAATCAACACTACATACCGGACATTTCATATGAAAACCTCCTTGTTTCGGATTTATTTAAAATAGTTCATCAATGTCTTGGGATCTCGGGGAAAAAGAATATTTCTTTTCCCTTCAATCTTTTCCCTTTTTCTTGTTTTCGTTATTTCCGTCATATTTATTTCTCCTTTGTCAGGTTGCAATGACAGTATATTCGATCATGCCGAGCATACAGATATTAAAGCTTTGCTTGATCGAATAGTGGGATATCTTGAATATTAAACGAGGGGAGGCGAAAGGCCGGGATATTCTCGAGAAAACGTGCCTACTGCTCTTTTATGATCATGTAGAAGTACTACACCTTTCAAAAGGTATACAGTGATCGTTTGGGAATTAGCGTTGCAGACGGCTTGAGAATAGGATGGGGATATATTTCCTTTAAGGGATATGTTCTTAATTGCCTTTACTGGTGAATAAGAGATTCCTGGAATTACATTATCCAGCGTGTGTTGCAATTGGGTAAAAAGTAGTTCATGTATGAGCATTGAGAAGACCGTTTCTTTGTGATCTTGTCCATGAGTATAACTTCTCGTTTCAGTGCTGCCTTCGAGATGTATATCAGCAAGAGGTGAGAGGCATAAAACACAGAAAGTAGCAACAAGAATAAAGAGGTTTCTGTATTTAATTGCTGATGATATTTTCATATTTATATGATATCTAAAATATTCCGTGTAATACAATGCATATATACATGTGATTATCCAAATGATTTATATCTGTTTCATGAAGTAATCAACCAGGCAAACAAATTTTGAGCATTGAGTTGCATATGTATAAAAAATTTCCTGTGTCTCATCTTTTTTATAGATTATATAAAGTGGTATGCGCACCTCTTTTATCGATGCTGCATGCTAAACATTATAGTAAAGGCAGCTAATCTTATATGTTACAAGCAAAGTCACTGGTAGTCAGGAATTGAAGCGTTGCGGACTCGTATGTGTTATGTTGTATGTGTTCAAGGTATCCAGCATGCACACTTGCAGGTAAACTATTCTTTTTAAAAACATCAATATTTGGGAATAGAGAAAAAAAGCAAAAAGAATTTATTCAGCAGCAAACCATATGGCAGGAGGGAAGAAGTTATGGAATCGAGCTTCCTATTCCCCTATCCTGTGCAGTTTCATGAAGTTTGTTTTTCCCTGTGTTGAAAGAGGTGAGCTTGAGGTAATGACAATACCGTCACTTTTTTTAACAATACGCGCCTGAATGAGCAATCTCTCCACTTCAGAGATCATTTCATCAGTGGTTCCGGGCAGCCTCATGATCTTAGAGGTTATGCCCCAGTAAAGGCATACTCTGTTCCGTATTTTCTCATCCGGGGTAAAGGCAATGAGGGGAACCCCCGGTTTGATCTTCGACAAAAGCCGTGCGGTAAAGCCCGATTGGGTAAAAGCAATGAGGGCTTTCGCATTCATATCTTCAGCAGCCCTGGCAGCCGCATCTACTGTAGCTTCTGCAAATGTGTGGCCGCGGATATATGGTGACTCACCTGATTGCATGGATTCAGTATGCCTGATAATTCTGTCCATCATTCTGAGAGCTTCAACCGGATATTTTCCGGTTGCTGTTTCAGCGGAGAGCATTAGTGCATCAGTGCCGTCAAGGACTGCGTTAGCAAC
>JALHSV010000586.1 GCA_022865525.1 Thermodesulfovibrionales bacterium | reverse complement strand
TTCCGTATTTCCCTCAGCCGCTTCTCAACATCCTTCTTATCCCGCGCATCCTCAATTAGTGTGATGAACTCGTGCATGAACTCCTCGCTGCCCCTCCAAGCATCCATGAACTTGGGAGTCAACTCGGCAATGTTGCTGTAATCAGCCTTGATGCCGAGAGAACCAAGCAGGCTACTTGCCGACTCGAACAAGTTCTCACCCGTAGCCTCATCAGTTCGCCCCTCAAGACGCTTAATCATCCTAGCAACCCTATCCACGTGCTCAGTGAGTTCACTCCTCACCTCCTCGTAGCTACCAGCGCCATCGTCGCCGCAGGCCTTGCCGCGCAACTCAGCAACCCGAATCCTGATAAGGCGGTCAATTTCAGAGCTAACGTTCCGAACGAGCCTCTGCAACTCGGCAAACGGCTCGGGCGATACGGAAATGTTCTTACGCACCTTCACGTTCAGTTCACAAAGGAAAAATCAGTGTGTACACTACACACGTTACCATGCATATCGAAGCATATCTAATATGATTTTTAGCATACCACAGAAACAGACACTCACCGCCACAACCTACGCACGTTCCGCCCCACCCAAAAACAACAATGGACTGTGATGTTTCCCTTATCACTAGATAAGCTACGCCATAAGAGGGCAATACACACGACAAAAATTTTTTGCGAAGGTAAAAAAACCATTATTAGAGTCCACAGAACCTTACTTATTATTGCGTAAATGATTTTTCTCGTGGTGACTGCTTGACTCAGGATGTTGTTGCCGAGTTTCTGAATCACAAGAAGCCCGGTAGCCAAGGCATCTATGCCCGTGGACTCCAACTGTTTCAGAAGTTCTACGAACCCAAGGGAACGATTGCGGACTTCTTGGATCTTGTCGAGAAAGGTCTGAAGCAGACTTCTTGGCGAGAGCGAGAGCCGGGGTTTGTGACAGACATCCTCATAGAGTTCGTGGACTATCTCAAGGCTCAAGGACTGTCGCCTAATAGCGTCCGATCTTACGTTTCAAGCGTCCAACGACTCTGCAAGTTTCATCATCTCCCTGTTTCTCTTCTCGACGTGAATCTTCCTCCACCAGATGTGCAGAACGAAAAGTATTCTTGGAACTTGCAGAAGGTTGGGCAATTCGTAGAAGGCATGAATGACCCTATGTACCGAAGCCTCAGCTCACTCTTTTTTCAAAGCGGTGTCGGCATATTTGAAGCAACACATCTGACGTACCAAAGCATCAAGGAAGAGTACGAGAAAGGCATCAGCCCGATCTGCCTGAGTTTAAGGAGAAAAAAGACTGGTGTCAAGTTCATGACCTTCATCGGATCATGGTCCGTGGGTTTACTCAGAAACTACCTAGAAGGAAAGAACCTCAAACCAGATGACCCATTATTCGATGTCACAAAAGAGGCTATCGACTCTTACTTCCGCACACAAGGGCGTGCATTCCTTGGATCATACAACACCGCCAGAAACCCATGCCGACCTTACAGCCTACGCGCCGCGTTCAAGACTTTGGCGAACAAGGCAAACGTCATCGACAACTTCAAAGTCGAATACTTCATGGGGCATGAAACTGGACACTCGATGGATCAAGCATACACTTCCCTAGACCTTGAAGGCTGGAGAGAAACCTACCGACAAATAGA
>JALHSV010000080.1 GCA_022865525.1 Thermodesulfovibrionales bacterium | reverse complement strand
GAAGCTCCGGCAACAGCTCCAGCTCCGGAAAAGCCAGCACACAAATAAAATATTCGGAAATTCAGGGGACAGACAGAATACCTGTCCCCTGAATTTGCTTTTTCGGCTGAAAACTGGTATAGTCATTTCAATTGCGAATCGAAGTTATTCTAAAGAGTGGGAAATCCCACTCTTTTGTTTTATAGGGTTTGTATCGTTTGCGTGCAAGCATACGTGAGAAAAACCGATGCTTGCTTATAAATACAATGAGGCAGAAAATTTTCCAGTTAGCAGAGCAGGTTGCTGAGGAGCAGGGAGTTGAACTCTTTGGTATTGAACTCCTGGGAAGGGGCAAAGTATTGCTGAGAGTTTTTATTGACAAAGATGGAGGTGTCACACTCGATGACTGTCAGAGGTTCAGCAAAAGCCTTGGAATCGTCCTTGATGTTGAAAACCCGATTCCCGGTTCATACAAGATGGAAGTATCATCTCCCGGGCTTGACAGGCCATTGAGAAATCTGAAGGACTATGAAAAAAATACGGGAAAGCTTGCCCGTGTCATTACAAAGGAAAAGATCGAAAACCGGAATTTTTTTATCGGCCGCATATTAGGGATTCATTATGGAATGATACAGCTCCTTGTCGGCGAACAGGAAATGAACATCCCTGTCGACAACATATCGAGAGCCAGTCTGGAGATAGAAGTATAATGTCCAAGGAACTTTTTTATATAATCGACCAGATCAGTAAGGAAAAGGGCATTTCGAGAGAGATTTTGCTTGAAGCCCTTCGCTCTGCACTGCTCTCCGCAGCACGAAAAAAGTTCGGTGGAAGAACGAATATTGACCTGAACATCGATCCGAAAACATACAATATCGTTTTTTTTGAAACCAGGAAGATTGTTATGTCGGTTGCGGACAAAGATGAGGAGATCTCTCTAAATGAAGCACGGAAAATTTCACCGGACGCTGCAGAGGGGAATGTGATCACGTTACCTTTGGATCTTCATGACTTCAGCAGGATCGCGGCTCAAACCGCAAAGCAGGTCATCTTCCAGAAGATGAGAGAAGCTGAAAGGGAGGTGATTTACAACGAATTCAAGGATAAGGTTGGTCAGATCGTCAGCGGGATGGTAATGAGAAAAGAAAAAAGCATGTACTTCCTTAACCTGGGCAAGACAGAAGCGTTACTTCCCATAAAGGAGACCTTACCGAATGAAAACCTGAAAAGAGGCGATACGATCAGGGCATATATAGAAGATGTGAAGATTACCCCGAAAGGTCCTGCCATCCTGGTAACAAGGACAAGTCCTCAATTCATCGCTGCCCTGTTCAGGATGGAGGTGCCTGAAATCAATGACGGACTTGTCGTTATCAAGGACATCGTGAGGGAACCAGGTGAAAGGACAAAGCTCGCAGTCTTTACGAAGAATCCGGCAATTGATCCTGTTGGAGCTTGTGTCGGGATGAAAGGGACAAGGGTACAGTCGATCGTGCGCGAGCTTCGGGGTGAACGGATCGATATCATACCATGGACCGATGACCCGAGGCAGCTTGTTTCAAGGGCATTAAGTCCTGCAGTGGTTGACAAAGTAGGTATTAACGAGGAAACAAAGACGGCCATGGTTGTCGTCAATGATCAGCAACTCTCCCTTGCTATAGGCAAAAGAGGTCAGAATGTCAGGCTTGCGATGAAACTTACGGGATGGGATATCGATATACTGAGCGAATCCGAATATTCCAAGATGAGAATAGAAGAGGCAGACAAGACATTCTCTCCTCCTTCTGCTGATGCCTAAAGACCTCTCAGATGTTCCAATTCAATATATAAAAGGTGTTGGACCCCACAGAGCGAAACTCCTGACACGCCTCGGCATCAGGTCAGTCAAAGACGCCCTCTATTATCTGCCGTACCGTTATGAGGACAGAAGCGCTCTGAAGAAAATTAGCGGCCTCGCTTATGGTCGTGTGGAGACGGTTTCCGGCACGGTAATTTCCGCTGATGTCATAAAACCCGCCGGGAAAAATTTCCGGATATTCGAACTGGTTATCAATGACGGCAGCGCTCTTTTAAAGGGGAAATGGTTCAATCAGCCTTTCATGAAAGGTACCTTCACGGTGGGCAACAATGTCGTGCTCTGCGGGACTGTCAAGAAGAATCCATACTGGGGAATTGGTTTTGAGATGGATAACCCTGAATACGAGGTTATCAGCGACAGCGACGATGCCTCCATCCATGTAAACAGGATTGTTCCGGTGTATAGAGTCACAAGCGGTCTCAGCGTCAGGCAGATGCGCTCCATCATGTTTCAACTGGTCAGCGCACATGTGAATGATGTGCATGATACAATCCCCCTGGAACTCCTGAAAAAAAATATGTTCTCTGACTTGCGTTCGGCCCTTTCGCAAATACATTTTCCTGATGCGGGTACAGATACGGAACTTCTCAACCGCGGGGAAAGCAACTTCCACACGCGCCTGTCTTTTGATGAACTCTTTATGCTTGAACTTGGCCTTGCAGTGTTGAAGCATGGCACCATTGTTGAAAAAGGTATCCCGTTCAATCCCCCGGGAATAATTTTCAAAAACCTTATCGATTCATTGCCTTTTCACCTGACAAACGCCCAGGAAAACGTATTCAATGAAATCCTGAATGACATGCAGAGGGCATGCCCGATGAACAGGCTCATCCAGGGTGATGTCGGATGCGGAAAAACGATTGTAGCATTGATGGCGATGGTAATTGCAGCGGAAAGCGGCTATCAATCAGCATTGATGGCACCGACAGAGATACTGGCGGAACAGCATTACCTGAACATATACAAGACCATGGAAAAACTGGGCCTGAAAATATGTCTCCTGACCGGAAGCACAAAAGACAGGCCTCTTGAACAGATCGCTTCAGGGGAAATCAATATGGTAGTCGGAACCCATGCATTGATCCAGGAAGGAGTTGCCTTCAGAAATCTTGGCCTGGCCATCATTGACGAACAACACCGGTTTGGCGTTATGCAGAGGTCAACCCTCAAGAGGAAAGCCCTGAATCCGGATGTTCTTATCATGACAGCAACCCCCATACCAAGGACACTGGCACTCACGCTTTACGGTAATCTTGACTACTCCGTCAT
>JALHSV010000585.1 GCA_022865525.1 Thermodesulfovibrionales bacterium | reverse complement strand
GAAGGATGTAGTTTTTACTGCAAGAATCCGTGGGTACGCAATTGATTTTGATGCTGATGCAAAGGAGGGGTGCATTCCGACTGACAGTTTGCTTATGAGCCTCCCGGGGTGTCTCGCTATTGACGTTGTATTGTTTCTCAGAAAGATGAAGGCAGAGATTAAGAAATTCGATATTGAAACGATCGGCGAGAGAAACCCTACCCCACCAAAATATTTTAAGGCGATACATATGAAAATCCGCATTGCTGGAAAAGGCATAACTCCTAAAAAGCTTGACAAGGCGATTTCACTTTCTCAGAAAAAGTATTGCTCTGTTCATCATTCGCTAAGAGAAGATATGCGTATTACGGTAGCTTATGAAATTGAAGAAAATGAATGATGTTCCGGTTTTGTCCGGGCTCGATTTATATGAGAAAAAATGGCCCCTAAAATTAAAAGGATTACGTGTCGGCGTTCTCGTTCATCCTGCCTCTGTTAACATAAGGTTACAGGATACCGTCAGTCTTTTCCTTCGATCTCAGAAGTCCAAACTAAAAGCGCTCTTCGGACCACAACATGGCTTCAGGGGAGAAACTCAGGACAATATGGTTGAGTGGAAAGGATTCCGCGACAAGAAAACAGGGGTGCCTGTATTTAGTCTTTATGGCCACACCCGCAAGCCGGATCCTTCGATGCTAAAGAACATCGATGTAATGGTGATCGATCTTCAGGATATCGGTTCCCGTTACTATACTTTCATCTGGACAATGGAACTCTGTATGCAGGCTTGCATGGAAATGAAGAAATCAGTGGTAGTACTCGACCGTCCCAATCCTATTGGTGGGCATATGACTGAAGGTCCACTCCTAAATGAGCAATATTCTTCGTTTGTTGGTCAGCGACCTTTACCCGTTCGACACGGGATGACAATCGGTGAAATAGGGAACTATCTTCACAATGAATTCTATCCGTCACTTGATTTCCATGTGATTGCCATGCAAGGCTGGGAAAGAAAGATGTGGTTTGATGGAACCGGACTTCCATGGGTTATGCCCTCTCCGAATATGCCGACACTGGATACAGCGATAGTATACCCAGGCATGTGTCTTCTTGAGGGTACAAATATAAGCGAAGGCAGAGGAACAACAAGACCGTTCGAAATTTTTGGAGCTCCGTTTATTGAACCTGACATGCTTGTCAACCGTCTCAAGGAATTTCGGTTATCAGGCGTTTTTTTCAGGCCGATGTACTTCCAGCCTACTTTTCAGAAGCATATGGGGGAGCTGTGCGGAGGAGCACAGATGCATGTTACCGATAGGGAGAAATTTAGACCATTTAAAACAGGAGTAGCTGTCATTAAGGCAATACATAGTTTATATCAGAACCAATTTGCCTGGAAGCAGCCGCCCTATGAATATGAATATGAGAAAATGCCCATTGATATCCTCGCCGGCACAGACAGGTTGCGACAGCATATCGAGAACGGTGTATCATTAGATCGCATGGAAGAATGGTGGCAGGAGCAGTGTAGAGAATTCAATAAGAAGTTTAGAAAAAAATATTTACTTTACAAATAATCTGTCATTCCAGCTTGGCTGGAATCTTTCTTTAGTTCCTTCTTAGCAATGAAGGGGAAATGGTTGTAAAGAAGGATTCTCGCCTCGGCGAGTCGCTGAGGTGACCGAACAAGTCGGAATGACATTAAACCAGGAAAGGAATCCAGTTTGAATCTCTCTGCATTCATCCTTGCTGCCGGCCTCGGTGAGCGGCTTCGGCCTATTACAGACCACATTCCTAAACCACTCCTGCCGATTCTTGGGAAACCCATCTTGCAATCCGTCCTCGAAAAAGTAATCGCTTTACCTATTAATAATATAGGTATGAACCTTCACCACAAAAAAGACATCATAAAATTTTGGATAGGACAATATTCCCTTACGAACAACATTACTCTCTTTATTGAAGACCCTATTCTGGGCACCGGAGGTGCCCTAAAAAACGCAGAGGTCTTTCTCAAAAATGGCCCGTTTCTTGTTCATAATTCTGATATTCTCTCTGACATAGATTTGGAGAAACTTATTGAATGCCATGTCTCATCGGGAAACCTTGCAACCCTTGCTGTGCATGACTACCCTCAATTTAATGGACTGATACTTGATAAGAACGGTTTTCTGAAAGACATCGTTAAACACCCCCACCCTTACCCTCCCCCCTCTCCGCACTCAGGCGGATTCGCCGAGGCGAAAAGGGGGAGGGAAGTCGAAGAGAATGCTCCCCCGTCGATAGGGAGGCAACCATCAGGGATACTCTCTTGGAGTAATAATCTACCTTTAAATAGTTCCCCCTCCAGTGGCGGGAGGGGGTTAGGGGGAGTGGGAATAGAATCGAAAAAGTTTGTTGCCTTCACCGGCATTGCTGTTTACCAGCCCGAATTCCTCCACTTCTTGCCTCCTGGTAACTCAAGCGTTGTTGATGCATGGTTTCGCGCTCTATCTGCCGGATACAGAATCGGCACAATGGACGTGAGTGGATGTTACTGGACCGATATTGGCACTCCTGCTTCTTATGCGAAAGCTGTCATTCATGAACTGAGAAAGAATGGTGAGAACGTGTATATTCATCAATCTGTCAAAGGATGCATGCATGCAGAATTAGACGGATATGTCGTAATTGAAAAAGATAATGTATTAAATAAGGGTGTCACTCTGAGGAATTGTATTTCTCTGCCGGGCACAATGATCGGGAAGACATCAACTGATGAATCCTCTCCTGAGTGTTTCCTGACACTGTTTTGGGGAACACGGGGTGATGCAACAGAAAAAAAGGTATTCGAGCATTGTATACTTGGTCCGGATTTTATCGTAAAACTCAGTGAATCAGATCTCTATACTACAGACAACCATG
>JALHSV010000584.1 GCA_022865525.1 Thermodesulfovibrionales bacterium | reverse complement strand
GATGGATTAATCGAGAAAGTTTTCCTCTTCCTTAATGAAAATTGTGATAAATCAGGTAATGTTGAAATGATGATCATTGAAAATGACCTTGTCGTCAACAACAACCCTTTCAAAGATATAGGACTCCAGGGGAAAAATTTAATGAAACTGCTCAGGAGAAAAGGTATTTCTCATATTAATTTCCTCAAAGGTGTTCCCCGTTCGGAATTGAAATACCTTGTTGCTTGTCTTGCAGCGTCGAAGCAGGAAATAAAATCTTCACCAAATATCAAGGTAGGTATTGTCGACGTATATCTCGGCGAATTACAAAGGGAGAGAGGTTTGGACATTGAAAAAAGCTTGTCGCAATTTACCCCGGAGCAGATAAAAAAAGCCAGAGAGGAATATGACAGGATTTCACCTTTCAAAAAGCTCCGCCTCGCAGGATTTGAAGAAATGGTGATGCACTTTGTTCTGACATTAAAGAAGGAGTTCGACATCGTCAAGCTTTTAGAACCGAGTCGATCATATTATGGATATGATTATACGCATGCATCCAACGTTTCGGTGCTCACCATATTTCAGGCGCAGGCCCTTGGCATTCGGGAAGAGTTACAACATGAAATAGGGATAGCCGCGCTTTTCCATGACATTGGAAAAATACTTGTCCCTCGAGAAATACTTGAAAAAGAGGCTTCTCCTGATTCAAGAGAAAGGAAAATCATGGAACTTCATCCGTTATACGGGGCACAATATCTTGCTAAGTTGGACGGTATTACACATCTTGCTCCTATAGTGGCATTTGAACATCATCTCAGATACGACGGTCAAGGATATCCAAAACCGAGAGTAAGCGCTATAAAACAGCATCTTTGCAGTCAGATAACAGCAATTGCTGACTCTTTCGATAATCTGAGGAAAACAGCATCTTCAAAAAAAGCTTTAAACATTAAAGACATGCTTGTAACAATGAGGACGGGGGACCCCGGATTATTTAATCCCTTTTTAGTAGACAATTTTATACGATCAATCCATTTGTCGCTATCTCGATGAGTTGTTCGAAATGTTAACAGATTATGAAGAACTGATATCTGTATGATGAAGTGAAGAGACAAATTTCTCAAGTCTCTCATTGTTTTCCTCTGACATATTTACAAACTCAACCCCTACATCATTTTCTACCGTCTCGACATCTTTCACAGGGAGGAGATTAGCAATTCTCCCTAAAAATACTATCACATTGTTCCCAGGAAGCGTCATATCCATTGGCAGGATATTTTCGATTTCTAGTGCTCGGTTACTTTTAATGAGCATACCACTGATACTAAGTTTTTTTACAAAATACCTCTCATAGTAATAGAGAATAGCACTTTCTGGTGCATCAATATGAAACCTGGTATGCATTCTGCCACCGCTCATCTTATATATATCATCCTTTGTAACAACTGTTTGCTTTTGAGATGAAGCAAAGCTCGAGATGAAATCTGCAAGCTCCTGAAGCTTTTTAGATGAGAAATATGAAAATTTAATACCTACAGTAACTGTTAGACTACTCTGCGGGGGTTCTGTACTATCAATCAATTCAGAACGTAAAACTGTTCCTTGTAAAGTCAATACCTTATCCTTATCCTTGACTGCAAGTGCACAGTGTTTGCCCTTATCCAGTTTCCTATTTGTCTTCAACAACGCAACGAGAGCACCGCCCATACTTATGTTTATTATTTCTACGTTATTGGAAAACATAATCTTTCCGAAAATATCCATTGTGTCTACTGAAAATCTTGGATAAAGCCTTTGCTCCTGCATGTTATCCCCCCTTATAAGGTCCAATAATCCATGAATAACTATGAATATCAATGAAATACGATGGTAACGGATTGATAATCTGCACCATTGTAACATTTTTATGTTTTTACTAATTATAAAATTTGCGCAGGACAGATTAAAACAGTGCAGGTAGTAGTGATTAACATCAAATCATTTTGACTCTTACCACCGTCTTACTATAAGGTAGAAGCAAATGAATAAAAAAACATTAGCCTTAGTCATGGCTATCATCTTTCTGCTCACTCACAGCGGATGTGCCACTTTAAACAAAAACCAGATGCAGACGAACACTGCCTATTCAGAGCATACGGTGACTGACTGGGAAACTCAATGGAAAAAAGAAGAGAGAGAATGGCTTATCGCCGTATTAATTGTCTTGGGTTTTGCCATAGTCCTTGGTGCTACCATATCTGCATCCTCTGGTGCGAATGGCTTTTTCTTGGGGATAAACAACTGACCAAAGGTTAACCCTTTTCAATGCCTTCCGACAAGTCAATGGTTTGCGGTATGCCGGATAATATATAGATCAATGTTTCACAGAACATATACGCACCGCTGAAACTTCTAAATATCGTTTATTTCCCATTCAAGCATGCACGACCGAGTGATTTTTTGAATGGTCAATTATACATTTCAAAGCACTCAGGAAAGATATCTTCCTTGGTGAGAATCGTAAGATTTAACCCGCAATGAAATATTTCAATGAAAAATGAATAGATAAAAATTATGGTCATCTCCTCTATGCAATGGTATGTTTGAAAACGGTATGCCCTACTCAGGTAGGATTGATTACCCG
>JALHSV010000583.1 GCA_022865525.1 Thermodesulfovibrionales bacterium | reverse complement strand
ATCATCTTGGGGACCCTTAAAAGTGTTCTGGCTCAGACCGTGCATGAATTAGAGGTAATCGTGGTAGATGATGGCTCTGAAGATGATACAGTCGGAGTTGTTAGGAGTTTAAATGACAGCAGGTTGAGATATTTCTATAAAACAAACGGCGGTGCCGCCAGCGCCCGTAATTTAGGATTGTCAAAGGCCAATGGTGGGTATATAGCTTTTCTTGATTCCGATGATCTTTGGCCTGATAACTACCTCGAAGTCATGATTAACCACTTGGAAAGCAGCAGCACGTTTGGCGCAGCGTATTGCGCTATTACTGTAATCTATCCTGATGGCAGAAAAGTCATATCGCATAAGAGACCTGCTGGCAAAAGTGGTTGGATAACTTTAGATTTATTTAAGAGAGGCTTTATTTGGACATCAGCTGCAGTTTTTAAAAGCTCGGCGTGGAAGGATTTCTATTTTGATGAATTGCTTAAAACTTCTGAGGATAGCGATGCATTTCTGCGACTTTCAATGCATACACAGTTTTTGTTTGTTCCCGATGTAGAAGCGTTTCGCAGGATAAGTGCGGACGGTCTTTGTGCTAAGGTGGGAGTAGCGTGTACACGTATGATAGTACTGGAACGATTTTACTTACGTCTCGGTGGTGACAAAATCATACCCACTAAGATAGCCCGAAAACGTTTTAGTCATGCAGCCAGAAGGGTAGCGGAGGATCGCAGAAGCAAAGGTGCCAGGGCTGCGGCATTGGGATTGTACAGGCACGCTATTCGGTATTGGCCTTATGACCTGAGGCTGTATTTAGGGTTTTTGAGGACTTTGCTGTTAAGTAGTAGGAAAGACCAGCAACCGAATTGGAAGATGCCTGAGCCATTAGTTAATCCTATTGGGCCCAACAGATTTGCATAGATGGTTCATGGAGTATGACGGAGAGGAAAAATGATAAGCAATGTTGTTTTTACAGTGAATCGGCCATTACAATTTGACGCATACATTGTGAACTTGGTATCCGGACATCGAGATTGGGTTACTAAAGGTATGCGCTTACCAAGCAGTACAGAATTCCGTGCAACTCTATCAATGGATGGCCCTTCTGGGAGTACCGCATGCCAGTCAAAGCATCTTGGCAAATGATTAAGTACTTCCGAAAGTAAGAGAGGGGCTTTACCAAGGCGGTCAAGAGGGACAAGGTACTATGCCATCCAGGTCTCTTAGATTAGTTGTGTGTGTTTCCACCAGGAATCTTCAACAGTTTTAAATTGCTCTACATGAGGACTTGTAGTCAACTATATTGCATTTACCTCCTTTGATTTATAGGTTGTTCTTTTTGACAGCATTGTAAAGAGCACTCTTATTAATTTATGAGCAGTAGCCATAATGGCTTTTTTAAACGGCTGGCCTTCTGCTCTTCTCTTCTGATAGTAAGTTCTAAAGATATTATCTCCTCTCACAACACAGGTAGTCATAAGATAAATGATATACCTCAAGTGGCGATTGCCTCTTTTCGATATTCTGCTTATACCTTCAAATTTGCCGGATTGATGTACCGAAGGATCAAGGCCGGCAAAGGCGATAAGATGTTTATACGTAGAGAAGGCCCTGTAGTCTCCTATTTCGGCTAAGAGTCGTGATGCCGTTATATTACTTATTCCCCCAATGGAAGTGATAATCTCTATATCTTCAACCATCATGTCCTCACATGCTTTAACAAGTGCCTTTTTCATCCTGACCTTCTTTTCTATCAGGTACTGAAGCGTGGAGATCTTCTCAGGAAGAATGATCTCTTTGGCTGCACCATGAGACGCAACAGATGCCTTTGCTGCCTTGATAATATCTTCTGCCGACACAGAAATCTTTTTTCTATTGTCCTCATGGAGTAAGGCCTTGGCAATCGTATTTGGTTTGGCAATTTTGATCAGACGGGCTGATGGAAATTGCTTGAGCAAGTCGAGTATTGTCTCAGAGAAGATATTGCAGACAGACTCAAGCTCAGGGAATGTTATCTGTAGCATCCTTCTGATATCATTTTTCATTCCCGCAATGAGGTTCGTAAGGGATTCATGCTCTCGTGCAAGGTCTTTGAGGTCCTGCCGATCCGGTGAAAGATCGGTTTTCAAAAGAGAGTCTTTATGTACAAGAAGAAACTGGGAAATGGTGAGAGCGTCTTTCTTGTCGGTCTTGGTTTTCCTCAGAGAGAGCCTGGCAAAATTAGCAGTAAGAAGAGGATTGATAATAATACAGCGGATTCCTTTGTGCGTGAGAAAGGAAAAAAGGTTTATGTGGTAGCATCCGGTGGACTCCATAGCAACTGTTACCTGAGTGATATCTTTACCATGAGCTGTTATAGCCTTCAATAGTTTATCGAATCCATCTGCGGTCATTGCAAGCTCAAGATAGAAACACTTATTGCCCTTCCAATCTATTGCTTGGGCTGTAGAGAAATCCTTCGATACATCGATACCAATATACAGAGCTGACAAAGCAACACCTCCTTGAAACAGTAGTAGAGAAAAGACAGGAACGCCTCCCAAACCAAACCTCCATCGTGACAAGGGTTCTCGACATCGACCCAATCAACCAATCATAGTTTAGGGAGGCAGGGAACACACTACAAAAAGGGTTCTAAGACCCAGGTGGACAGCAAGTTCTCCTGCCTTCTTCTTGAATGGGTAAAACCCATTCATTCAGACGTTATACCATAAATGCTAAGTAGGAGGTGGCAGTGAGAAAAAGGACATGTTTCTTCCGGGGCGAAACATTGAGAATCCCTTGGAAGTTGCAACGGGTAAGCTTCCGAAAATGTTCAATGACTCAGTCAGTTACGGCTGTATGGTCCTTCATGTGGGCATGGAGTGCCTTTCACGATTACAGGACATTGAACTAAAGAAATGCATGGCAGAGGGAAATAACATACCCAGAGAATGAGGTCTGGTCTTTTATCAAAAGGAATGCCTCTGCTTATTCTCTTGATTATTTTTTGATGTAGATGGATACAATCTGTCGCTAATACCTGTTTCTCTGTGTGAAGACTTTCTTCGTGCTTCATATCATTATTCTATAATTTTCAACTTTAACATT
>JALHSV010000582.1 GCA_022865525.1 Thermodesulfovibrionales bacterium | reverse complement strand
TTTCAAATACTTGAACTGGAACACCACCAATGAAGGCCTGGCCGTTACAGATTACGAATTTATCGTCAATCGCACCGGCCGTGGCGGCAAGCGACCCGATTACACTCTGCAACTTGATGGTCAGCACCTGCTGGTCATGGATGCCAAACAGGTAAAATACAGTATGCAGGACCCGCGCTGGTTGAACCAGGTCTATGCCTACGGCTATTCCACTCAAAATTTGGCGCTACCCAGGCGCATCGATTTTGCCGTACTTAGCGACTTCGAAGAGTTCGTTGTCCTTGACTGCACTCTTCATGTCAACGATCCCCGGGCGCTGCGCAATTTCCTGGTCCTGAATTGGACCTGTGACGATTACGTCAACCAATTCGACCGCCTCTGGGACCTGTTCGAGCGCGAAAACATGAGGCGCACCGCCCGCACCCGCCACAGCGACACGCCGCGCGGGCTCTGGGCCCTGGCCCTTTCGCCGCGCAAAGTCAAGGCCAACCGCACACCGCCCGACAAGGCTTTCCTGGCCGACATGGACAACGACAAGAATGGTTGGCGCGTGCGCCTGGCCAAGGATATGAAAAAGCTGAACCCGGCGGCCGACGGGAACTTGATCACTGCCGCCGTGCAGTTGCTGATCGACCGCCTGATCTTTATCAAGGCGCTATCCGACCGCGAGATCGAGGACGACTATCTGGACCAGCTTGCCGCAACCATTGAGAGCGATGGCCTGGCCGAAAGCGACAGCGGCTGGTTCGCTGCCTGCCGTAAGATATTTGACAAATTGAACCGTTTCTACAACGGCAACATTTTTAAACCGCGCCCGGAGTTGGAGGCAGTGGTCGTGGCCAACAAAACAGTGCACGACATCATCCGCTCCCTGCAGCCGGAGAATTCGCCTTATAACTTCGCCGTTCTGCCGGTGGAAATACTGGGCACGATTTATGAGCGCTTCCTTGGCCGGGTGGTGCGTACCACCGAGCAGCGGGTGAAAATCGAGGAAAAGCCCGAGGTGCGCAAGGCCGGCGGCGTCTATTACACGCCGCAGTACATCGTGGAATACATTGTTAAAAACACGGTGGGCAAATTACTCGAAAAATGCCAAACCCCGGCCGAAGCGGCCAAGCTGAAGATCCTTGATCCGGCTTGTGGTTCGGGCTCTTTTCTGGTCGGCGCTTATGCCGTGCTGATCGATTGGCACATCAAATATTACGACACCAAGAAACGGCTCAGTGCCGCCGACCGCGCCGATGCCTATTACGACAGCGACGGCCGTGTGCGCCTGACCGCCCGCCTCAAGCGCCAGATCCTGATCAACAACCTGTTCGGAGTGGATATTGATCAGCAAGCGGTTGAAGTGACGCGCTTTTCTCTTTCCCTGAAGGCGCTAGAGGACACTCGTCGCGAGGAGCTTTATGAAGAACGGTCGCTCTTCAAGGAGACCGTCCTCCCTGATTTGAATGACAACATCAAGTGCGGCAACAGCCTGATCGGCCCCGATTATTTTTCGGGCAAGATGTTCTCCGATTCGGAAGAACTGCGCCGGGTTAATCCCTTCGACTGGCAGCGTGAGTTCCCCGATATCTTCTCCTCCGGCGGCTTTGATGCTGTGATCGGCAACCCGCCGTATGTCAGGCAAGAAATGCTAGGAGATGATTTTAAATCTTATGTTAAGGGAAAATATGATTCTTATGCCGGTACTGCTGACCTTTATGTTTATTTCATCGAAAAATCGTTGAAAGTACTTCGTGAAAATGGGAATTTTGGGTTCATCTGTTGGAACAAATGGATACGGTCAAACTACGGTCATCCTTTGAGAGACCTGATCATAAAAGAATCCAAAATTGAACAGATTATTGATTTTGGAGAATTGCCAGTTTTCGAGGGAGCGTCAACATTCCCGGCCATTCTGCTATTAAAAAAAGAGAGAATCAAAGAACAAAATTTTATTTATGCACCAATTAAACGTTTGGATTTCGTATCGCTTTCAGATGAAATTAGTAAAATTGGCGAGAAGTTAAACGGGGATTCCATCAAAGGAGAAAATTGGACACTGGCCAGCAGTAATGAAGTCGAACTTTTTGAAAAGATGTGTCAAATAGGTATACCCTTAGGTGAGTATGTTAATAAAAAAATCTACCGTGGGATTTTAACTGGATTAAACGAAGCATTTGTAATCGATCGTGAAACTCGAGATCGTTTGATTTCAAAAGATAAAAAAAACGTTGAACTAATTAAACCATTAATATGCGGTGATGATGTTCGGAAATATATTATTAATTTCCAAGGACAATATATTATCCTGATTCCAAAGGGTTGGACCCGACAGAAGATAGGAACAGCCAAAGATCCCTGGGATTGGTTTCATCAAAACTATTCAGTTATTGCTAATCATTTAGAACCTTTTGCACAAAAAGCTCAGAAGCGCCAAGATAAAGGTGATTACTGGTGGGAACTTCGGGCATGTGATTATTATAAATTATTTGAGAAACCGAAGATTGTCTATCCTGATATTGCTAAAGAAAGCAGAATGACAATGGATTATGATGGATTATTTTTTGGCAATACTGTTTACTTTATCCCGATCGAAGATCTTTATTTGTTAGGGGTTTTAAATTCAAGCCTTATATTTCATTACTTTAAGCGTAATGCCACTGTTATTGGGGATGCTGATAAATCTGGAAGACTTCGTTGGTTCAGCCAAGATGTACTGAAACTCCCAATCCGAAAAATTGATTTTTCTAAAACTTACGACAAGCAAATGCATAACAAGATAGTCCAAATGGTCAAGTGCATGTTGGACCTGAATAAGAAAAAAACGATAGCTCGGAGTGAAAATGATAAAGAAGTTCTTCAACGCCAGATTGACGCAACAGACCGAGAAATTGATGGATTTGTGTATGAGCTTTATAATTTATCCAAAGAAGAAGTTTCCCTTGTCAATAAAAGCAAATTAAAAAAAAATCTATAAGATGGATGATGTATTAAAAGGAATTCTTGAATATCCTCTGTCAAGATCAACGCACAAGCAAAAAAGAGAAGAAATACTCAAGAATTTTCCAGTTTTAAAAAGTAGTATGCACAATAATTTTTTAATTCTTAACAACTATCTGATTCAATCTCCCCAACGATTTTTTTTAAAATCTGTTTGTCAGCTTTATTCCGACTTTCTTGAAAGTAGACATCATAAAATGGGAGACGCTCTAAAAGAATATATTTTTAAACACGAAGCCGAGCTAAATGGGGCATTGTTAAATTTAGAAGAAATAAATAAATATAATTGGCATGATAATGTTATAAGTAATAAGAACTTTCAACTTCTAAGATTTATTAATCAGACGCTTCATCCTACTTATCTGAAAATGGTTGAGTCAGTTCTATGCCCCCTTCTGCGAATTGCAGCTCATTTTTCAAGGATTGATAGGAAAGCAGGTACGGAGGGATTGGATATATATCAAATAGTTGCTGAACTAAAAAATACAAATCTATATGAAACGACCAAACCTTATAATCATATTATGAGAAATGGAATAGCTCATGGAGGAATAGTTTATTTACAGAATGAAATTAAATATTACGATAAAGGGGAAGAAGAAAAAAAGGATGACCGTGAAATTATTAAGATTTTTGATGATCTGGTTGATGTTTGCAACGCATTAATTATTGCATTGATTGTTTTCTTATTAATTCATCAATCTAACTATTGCAAACTGCCACAGCAGCTTCTAATCTATGAACTTATTGAAGAGACAAAAAATCCCTGGTGGGAGATAGAAGGTTGCGTACCTCAAGAACTAACTAAAATCAGTCAGTTGAATATATTCGCACGATCAAAAACATCCGATTTTCGAAAAAATCAGTTTTTTGCAGTGCAGTCTTGTTTGCTTGCAGGTATGTTTTCACCTGAATATGACCGATATTTTTTATCGATAGATTCAGAAAAATCGAATATTGGATATTTGAGTTTTAATGGAAAGAAACTCAGAAATATTCCTATCCAACAGAATGCACGGATCGAAGATTATTTAACTGCTCTCGAAGATATTGCGATTTCCAGGAAACATAACAAATATTTAAAAACTTTTTATCAAATAAACGCAGTTTTAATGAGCTTTAAGCTTCATTGGGAAATAATAAAATCCAAAAAGAGGAGTATATCAGTTAGAATTTCGAAAATTCATAGAAATGGTTGGGGCCTTGTATTGAATAGTAAGGTTTTTATTGAAAATCCGAATGGCGAAATTACAAAGGACTACATTAAAAGATGGTGTCGAAAAATTGTTAGCAAATCTCTCAAACATGCTCGAAGACAACGTTCAATTATAAAGTTTTTTAGATATCTTCCTCTTGGATATGCCCATATTTCGGTTTTTAGAAAAGATTATCGAAGAAGAAGATTGGCAGATTTTGGATTAGAATCAGATTTAGTTTGTGTCATTCAAATAAAAAAAATAAAACGTATTCGATGTCCGGATATTTATAAATCGGAGACCGAATTGTTTAGGAAATACCATATTGCTTGGAATCGTTCGTGGCTAGAAGAAATTTCAGCAAAAAATTGAATCGCTATCATCGATAATGACTTGCATCGAGGAGGCTTCGATAATGCCAAAAATAGTGATTGTTAATCAGCCAATTCCAACTGGAAACATAGCTGTATTAGAAACTTTCTTTTCAACCTGTATACATTTGCTCTTTCAACACTCTCCTGCACATCTCAATATCAACTGTGAGATTCGTATAAAATTTGGCACGGACGGTCCACGAATACAGTACGACGGGAACGCCGCTAAAGGCTATGATGTCGATCTAACAGCCGAGAATTATGATTGGTGTAAAAGTTTATATCAGTTTGGTCATGAGGCATGCCACATCCTTGCTCAATGCCAGAATAGCCAACCTTGCAACCAGTGGTTCGAAGAAAGCTTATGCGAAGTCACTTCACTTTTTAGCATAAAAGCTATCGCTGACATGAAGACACATGGGCCATGTGATAATTACACGTCTGGGGCGCGTCCCTATTGCCAATGTTTGAACGAATATGCGAATCAACACATAAATGACCCAACTCGTCAATATCAAAACGCAAAGTTGGATTCATGGTTTATGCAAAACGAGTCAGTTCTTCGTCAAGATCCATATTACCGCAATCTACAATGGATTGCTGCAAATAAAATCTTGCCTATGTTTTTAAGTAACTCTTCGAATCTGGCTGCAATCGAATTTTTAAATTCAAACCCTTGTTCAAAAGGGAATGATTCATTTTTACAATATTTGACTAATTGGAAGACGGCTTTGCCCCAGCAGTACCATGCATTGATTGATGAAATAATAAAATTGTTTTTTTAGGGAATTATCTAGCGGTTTGGAATAGATTACAAAATGGTAAATATTAATGATTTTGAATAAATTTATTTTGATACCTTTTGTTGGAATTTAAACTCTTGATTTTTCTCGCTCTATTAAGAGGTTTTTGAGAATCTTCGTCCTGGCCCGTGCACGGCAGGTGAAATTCTCATTGCTTCTGGTTCGAGTTGGTTGTGTGCTTGATTTGATTTTTAAAAGATTGTAATATTTTATTTAAATGGAGTGTAAAATGCCAATTTGTCCATATTATAGAGTTGAGGAAAAGAGTTATCGGGATCCCCAGAAACGGCCTACAATAGATCAAGTGCCACCACTTAGATTTACAATAATTTGGTGTGATCACAAGGAAGCCACTTTAATGAAAAACGAAAAAGGGGAACTTGAATGTAAGGGCGAAGTTGGGAAAATCAGCAGTTGCCCGCTAATAAAAAATCAACAGTAGATTCAATCGCTTTGTGTGAGAATTCAATTAAAAGTGTATTCTTTCCAGGGAATTTGCGAAATGTCGAGATTAGCGAGAAAATTCACAATATCTTTTCTGCCCCAATAAGTAGGGGTTCCACTACTATTTTGAGCCATAAGTATGAGTGGTAGACCCGGGAAGTAACTTGAAAAAGCTCTTGCAGTTTGTTGCGACTCACTCTGTGATTGAAGAATGTGTTGTTTGACGATAACGATCGCAAAGGTAATACCTTGTTCTTTTACTACAGCTCCTTGTAGCTTAGTCATAGTTCACTTCTTATCTTTGGGAGGAAATGGATCATTGCTATAACTATTCCTCTCTCTGATCTTTCCATTTTGGCCGTGTATGAATACTTCACTATGCTCGCGTTTTCCTACCCGTGTTGCAGCATTCTCAGCTTCATGTTGGGTACGAAAAACCTCGGAAGCACGAGTGTTGCCCTCTTTTTTGATTGCCCATCCTTCAGGATGAGTGACTACATGGATGTTTTTTTTACTCATTTTATACTCCTTTTAAAATGGACTTTTTGCCCATTTTTATTTTATCTATTTTATTAGAGAAGCTTTCTAAGATTTGTTGGTGAACGAATTGGGGATTTGAAGATTGGATAATAGTGGCAGTATGGAGGGCATGAGAACCGGGAAGGAAATTCTTTTCAACTAGAGGCAGCATGAGCTCAAGACCCCAAAGAAGGGGAAAATTGGTGTTTTTGCAGGCGGAACGAAGAGCTTTGTCGGTGGAGATCAATGTCCAATGATGGTCCCTAGCCAGGATCAGGCACAACTTGTCGTCAAAGGCAAGGCCGGAGATCTTCTGGCCGGCTTCGAGGTATTGATCCAATGTGGGCTCGGCGATTACTAGCCCCAAGCGGCAGCATTCTTTCACGTTTAATTGCTCAACTTTCTCCAAAACATCGGGAATAACATGAATTGTCCCGATACTTTTAGAGAAAAGAGTTAGAATTGAGGGGTCGGAATCTGCATAATCGATCAAAACATTGGCGTCGATTACAAAAGCCGGAGGTTGATCGGGCACTCAGATTCCTGCTTCCCAACTTTGGGTGAGTTCACGCATTTTTGACAGCGAGAGTCCAAGAACTTCCGCGCCTCTGGAAAGGGTGATCTTGCCTGCTTCGATCCCTTTCCTGACTAAAAGCCATAAGCGTTCGCATTGGAAGTCGAGTGGGGACAGGTCATCGGGTTCCTGGGCCTTGCACTCTTCGGAAACACTTCCTGAATAATCAGATGCCTCCAGGGCACTAGGTTCCTCCTTCGAAGTCAGGGTTTTGCCATATCGTTGCCGATAATCGTTTTGGAACAGTTTCCAGACGTTCATTCCGGGGATG
>JALHSV010000581.1 GCA_022865525.1 Thermodesulfovibrionales bacterium | reverse complement strand
TTTCAAATACTTGAACTGGAACACCACCAATGAAGGCCTGGCCGTTACAGATTACGAATTTATCGTCAATCGCACCGGCCGTGGCGGCAAGCGACCCGATTACACTCTGCAACTTGATGGTCAGCACCTGCTGGTCATGGACGCCAAGCAGGTGAAATACGACATGCATGATCCGCGTTGGCTTAACCAGGTCTATGCGTATGGCTATTCCACCCAGAACTTGGCTCCGGTGCGACGCATCGATTTCGCTGTGCTTACTGACTTCGAAGAGTTCGTTGTCCTTGACTGCACTCTTCATGTCAACGATCCCCGGGCTCTGCGCAACTTCCTGGTTTTGAACTGGACCTGTGACGACTACGTCAACCAATTCGACCGCCTCTGGGACCTGTTCGAGCGCGAGAACATGAGGCGCACCGCCCGCACCCGCCACAGCGACACGCCGCGCGGGCTCTGGGCCCTGGCCCTTTCGCCGCGCAAGGTCAAGGCCAACCGCACGCCACCCGACAAGGCTTTCCTGGCCGACATGGACAACGACAAGAATGGTTGGCGCGTGCGCCTGGCCAAGGATATGAAGAAGCTAAACCCGGCGGCCGACGGGAACTTGATCACTGCCGCCGTGCAGTTGCTGATCGACCGGCTGATCTTTGTAAAGGCGCTATCCGACCGCGAGATAGAGGACGACTATCTGGACCAGCTTGCCGCAACCATTGAGAGCGACGGCCTGGCCGAAAGCGACAATGGCTGGTTCGCTGCCTGCCGCAAGATATTTGATAAATTGAACCGTTTCTACAACGGCAACATTTTTAAGCCGCGCCCGGAATTGGAGGCAATGGTCGTGGCCAACAAAACGGTGCACGACATCATCCGCTCCCTGCATCCGGAGAATTCGCCTTATAACTTCGCCGTTCTGCCGGTGGAAATACTGGGCACGATCTATGAGCGCTTCCTGGGCCGGGTGGTGCGCACCACCGAGCAGCGGGTGAAAATCGAGGAAAAACCCGAAGTGCGCAAGGCCGGCGGCGTCTACTATACACCGCAGTACATCGTGGAATATATCGTCAAGAATACGGTGGGCAAATTGCTCGAAAATTGCCAAACTCCGGCCGACGTGGTCAAACTGAAGATTCTCGATCCGGCCTGCGGCTCGGGCTCTTTCCTGGTCGGCGCCTATGCCTTTCTGATCGACTGGCACATCAAATATTACGACACCAAGAAACGGCTCAGTGCCTCCGACCGCGCCGACGCCTATTACGACAGCGACGGCCGCGTGCGCCTGACCGCCCGCCTCAAGCGCCAGATCCTGATCAACAACCTCTTCGGGGTAGACATCGACCAGCAAGCGGTGGAAGTGACGCGCTTTTCTCTTTCTTTGAAAGCTCTCGAGGACACCCGTCGCGAGGAGCTTTATGAAGAACGGTCGCTCTTCAAGGAGACCGTCCTCCCTGATTTGAATGACAACATCAAGTGCGGCAACAGCCTGATCGGCCCCGATTATTTTTCTGGAAAAATGTTCCCCGACTCCGAGGAACTGCGTCGGATCAATCCCTTCGACTGGCAGCGCGAGTTCCCCACCATCTTCTCCTCCGGCGGCTTCGATGCAGTGATAGGAAATCCGCCGTATATCCGCATCCAGACCCTGAAGGAGAGTAATCCTGAGCAGGTGAAGTATTTAAAGGGAAAATTCCGCGCTGCCGGTTCCGGGAATTATGACATCTATGTTGTTTTTGTCGAAAAAGGGCTTGCTCTTCTGAACCCAAGTGGCCGCCTCGGCTTCATCTTGCCGCATAAGTTTTTCAACTCGAAATACGGTGCGCCCTTACGGGGAGTAATCGCCGAAGGAAAGCATCTTTCTCATGTTGTCCATTTTGGTGACCAGCAAGTTTTCGATGGCGCTACAACCTATACGGCTTTGATGTTCCTGGACAAAGCTGGATGCGATCTATGCGAATTTGTCAAAGTTTCTGACCTCGAAGTCTGGCAAGCGGAATTGGGCATGATGCTTATACCTCTTGCTCTTTCCGATTCGCGAGTTACATCTGATTCTCCTCTCTCATCTATCTCCGCCGATCGTATTACTTCTGCCGAATGGAATTTTTCTGTGGGCATAGGATCATCATTATTTGAACGGCTAAGTAAAGTTCAAACAAAATTAGGGGATATAGCATATCGAATTTATCAAGGGCCGATTACGAGTGCTGATTCAGTTTATCTTTTTAAAGATTTTCGAATCAAAACAAAAAACATTATCGAGATATTTTCAAAAGAGCTTAATAAGTGGATAAAAATAGAAGCATCAATTTTAAAAAATGTTGTTCGCAGCGGAGATATAAATAAATTTTGGGCAAATCCAACAGCACTTGTTTTGTTCCCATACGAAGTAAAAAATAATTCGGCGCAATTGTTTTCGCAAATTGAAATGAAAAAAAAATTTCCTTTGGCTTGGGAATATTTAAATAAAAATAAAAAAATATTAGAAAATCGAGAAAAAAATAGTTTTTGTGATGCCCAGTGGTATCGGTTCGGGAGAACTCAGAATCTTGGTCTATGGGAACAGCCTAAACTGATGATTCCTTATATGGTAACAAACTTGAATGCATTTTTTGATGAAGACAGGAATTATTATTTCATCAACGTTACGACCGGTGGTTATGGAATTACAGTTAATGAAAAAATTGGAAGTTATCGATATATTTGTGGTTTGCTAAATTCACGCCTATTAAACTTTTATTTTAAGCGGGTCTCAACAAATTTTCATGGGGGATATTTCGCTGCCAACAAGCAATATATTGAGCAATTACCTATCCGTACAATTGATGTCACTAATCCCAATGACAAAGCCCAGCATGACCTTATGGTAAGTTTGGTCGAATCTATACAAGGACTTCAAAAGCTTAAAGCAGCAGCCAAAACCCAAACTGAACAGGAAATGATTCAGCGCCAGACTGACGCCACTGATCGGGAGATCAACAAGCTGGTTTACGAACTTTATAGTCTTAGTGAAGACGAGGTTCGGATAGTAGAAACTTAGATGAATTTCAAAAAAAACAATTAATATATTCAAGGAGGTTTAATGTCTAATTTAGAGGTTTTAATAGATCCGATCATTGAGCAAAATGAAGTGAAAATCGAAGAAAAAATGCAAATTCGAAAAATAATAGGGGTTAGTTTAGTAAAACTCAAAATTAAATTTAGAGTAGTAGTTAGAGGCAATGAAATGCCTGATAATATTATATTAAAATCACTAGCTATTTATCCCAAAAACAGAGAAGGCTTTAATTTTACTGCTGGAATCGAATTGAAAATAAAAAATTTAAAAAATAATGTAGAAAATATCTCGGAATCATTTGAATACTTATTTCCTTTTCATGATATTTTTTGGATAGATGCGCGTGTAAAGGAAATTCCTGGTTTTGAAATTAAAACAGCGCAGATGGTAAATGAAACTAGTGAAGGGCGAGGATGGCCATCTGTTGGTGGTGTTATAGATGGGCCTACTATCGATAAAAAAGCTTGGAGAAATTATGTAATTATTATTGATAGGTTTGCTTTTGAACAAAAGAAAATGAATGCAAGAATAAAAACATTGACTTTGGTTTTGATAATCATTGCAGGTTTTCAATTTCTAATTACTGCCTTTCCAAAATGGGCTCAAGTTTTAGGAAAGCTGATATGTGATGTTTTCCAATGAAGGCTTTTAGGATGGATTACAAAGAGGCAAATTTTAAGGAATTAATTAAATTGCTTTCAAAGTTCTTTTTTGCTATTTCTCAAGTGAATATAGGAAAAACTGTTCTTGGGTAATAATTTTATTAAAGTTAAGAAGTGGTTGGAGTTCGAGGTTTAATAAAAAAAATAGACCAAAAATATCGATGACAAAGGGAGTGCAATCAAATAATTTATTATGTGCAACTCTAATTTTTGGATGTGGAGTGCCTTCCTTTTTAATCAGTATATTATTCGAAAAACCTTGTCCTTTCATTATAAAATTACGCGCGGAATCAAATTTTGAGTCACAGGCTATTTCGTGTCCTTGATCAAATGCAACCATGCCTAGTGCGATCTTGTAGAGTGCCCTTCCAAGCATTTTGGCATCGAACTTTTTTCCCTTTATACTGATAGTAAAATCAATTTCTCCAGTTTTCGAATATTTGTTGTGAATAATAAATGCGGATTTATCTTTCGTTTTTATTGCAATATTTTTTGGAGTTGTGCGTTTAATAGAAAGGTTTTGAAAATTCGCTGATGGTAATTGGCCATTTTTTTTATAAGGAACGAAATGAACTTGTAAAAATGCAACTGGCTCGAATTTTAATAGAAAATCATCCAAGCAAGAAAGGATGCCATTATTACATTCGTCACAAACAAACCCTTTCTGCAAAATGAGCTCATCATTACCAAGTGATTCTGGGAAAATATGTTCTTCCGATGTGAACTTTCCTGATATAGAAAGGCAATAAATACATTGTTTTTGGTATTGAGAATCATCGGCAATTAAATTTTTAAATTTAGAACTATTCTTTATTTGAACGATTGTGTCAAATAAAAACTGGGCCAGTTTAAAACCATCCATTGTGTATGTGTGAAATTTATACCAAAATAATGCCCCTATTATCGGAATTTCTTTTAAATATTTTAGATAAACTTGGGCTTTTCTGCTGTTGCCAAAATATTCACCATCTGCCAGAATTTGATAAATCTTCTCAGCAGTAAGACTTTCTCCATTGATATTAATTCCGATATCTCCTTCGATCATTTGCTTATCAAATTTCTCAAAATATTTGATAGTTTCTTGTGGAAGCACATCTGCAAAATGCTCATTAAGTAGACCCCAAACATTTTTATAGTAAAGATTATCTTTTTGATCTAAAAACCGCCTCATTAATACTACGAATTGCACAGTTTTATAATTTTCAGGAGTGAATAATTCTTCATCAATTATATTGTCACTTATGGAAATCTTAAGCTTTAGAGAACCTTTTTTGGCTAGCTTCGTTGCAATTTTTCTGATTTTAAAATAATGATGTTTGAAAGCTTTTATTGATTTCAGAATTTGCATTTTAATTTTTTGTGATTTTTATTATGGACTTCGGTTTTAATGTGTTAATTTTTTTGCTGAAGCGTTCCAGTATCTGCTGATTGACGAATCCGGGGTTCAGAGCGTGGATGCGATCTGCGGTTTTCTGGGTTTGGGAAGAAGGCAGCAAATTCTTTTCAACTAAGGGCAGCATGGGCTCAAGACCCCATAAAAGGGAAACATTGTTGCCTTTGCATGCTCTACGCAGGGCCTTGTCGTTGGATATCAATGTCCAATGATGGTCCCGAGCTAGGATCAAACACAGTATGTCGTCGAAGGCTAGTCCCGGGATTTTCTGTCCGGCTTCGAGGTATTGTTCCAATGTGGGTTCGGTAATGGCTAGTCCCAACCGGCGACATTCCGCCTCGTTCAACTGTTCGACCTTTTCCAATACATCGGTTATTACATGGATCATGCCGATGTGTTCAGAAAAAAGAACCAAGATCGAAAAATCCGAATCGGTATAGTCTATAAGGACATTGGCGTCAATGACGAATGCTGGAGGTCGATCTGGCACTCAGATTCCAGCTTCCCAGCTTCGGCTAAGCTCGCGCATCTTTTCCAGGGAGAGCCCAAGTACTTCTGCTCCCTTAGAGAGGGTGATCTTGCCGGCTTCGATCCCCTTGCGGACTAAATACCATAGACGCTCGCATTGAAAGTCGAGTGGAGACAGTTTGCCGGGTTCATGGGCCTTGCACTCTTCGGAAACACTTCCTGAATAATCAGATGCCTCCAGGGCACTAGGTTCCTCCTTCGAAGTCAGGGTTTTGCCATATCGTTGCCGATAATCGTTTTGGAACAGTTTCCAGACGTTCATTCCGGGGATG
>JALHSV010000580.1 GCA_022865525.1 Thermodesulfovibrionales bacterium | reverse complement strand
GGCAGAAACAGGACCTGCAGGTATTGAGACAATCCCTTGTGTCCTGATATATAAACGAGGACACCGTTTGCAAACATGGCGACTGCAACGAGTCCGATTGCAAGTCCGTCTATTCCATCAGTCAGGTTAACAGCGTTAGACGAACCGACGATGACTATTACGGAAAAAGGTATGTATACGAGTCCAAGATCAAGAAGCCATTTCTTGAAAAAAGGAATGCTCAGCACATCTGTATACGGATCTCCGGGGTTTATGTAAAGGAAAATTCCGATAAGAAAAGCAAGGAGTATCTGCATGCCGAATTTCTGATACGCTCTGAGTCCTTTGTGACTTTGCCGTGCAAGCTTCATATAGTCATCGAGGAGGCCGATACCACCAAAACCGACAAGCGAAACAATCAGTGCCCATATATACATATTCCTGAGGTCTCCCCACATCAAAATCGCGAGGAGTATACAGAGGATAATAAGGATGCCCCCCATTGTCGGTGTTCCTGCCTTGCCCATGTGAGCCTTTGGCCCGTCTTCCCGTATCTGCTGGGTTACGCTTAACCGCTTGAGTTTACGGATAATCCATGGCCCCAGCACCAGTGAAAAAAACATGGCCGTAAGCACAGCAAGAGAGGTCCTGAATGTTATATAACGGAAAACATTCAGGGGAGAAAACCAGTCATGCATGCCGTAGATGAGGCTGTATAACATTATCCCTCCAGAACCCTCTCCATATGCATCCCTCTCGATCCTTTTATCAGAACCGTGTCACCGGTTCCCCATATATCCCTGAGGAATCTCCCTGCCTCTTCAGGATTGTTTAGTATATATACGCTGCCGCGAAATTCAGATGCAGCAAAGGCCATACGCGGTCCCACTGCAATGAAAATATCAATGGAGAGTTCTGACATGCATCTGCCGAGTTCCCTGTGTGCTTCCTCTTCATATGAACCAAGCTCAAGCATATCTCCCAGGACTGCGATCGACCGTCCCTTCCTGATTCTTGCCAGCTCTCTTACCGCTACTTCCATGGATGCCGGATTGGCGTTATACATATCACTGATAATCTTTATGCCGTTGAATTCCCTGAACTCCAGTCTCATGGGAACTCCGGTGAAGGAATCGATTGCTTTTTTTATGTTCTCAGGATCAATATGAAAAAGATATCCGATCGATGCTGCTGCGAGAAGATTGTAGATATTGAACATTCCTGATATGTGTGCGCTGACTTCTACGAACTGATTTTCTCCAAAGTGCAGGTGAAATGCCGACCCCTGTTCGTACAGGGTTATATTCGTTGCACGGATATCGGCAGGTGTTTCTATCCCGTATCTCATGATTGCACCTTTGAACCCTGAAAGGTGAATTCCCTCCATGAGAAAACGGTCATCTGCATTCACCACAGCAACTCTGACGGTTTCGAGGAGCTCGAGCTTGGTCTTTCTCACCGTCTGCATATCGTGAAATCCTTCAAGATGGGCACGGCTGATATTCGTAAGAATCCCATAATCCGGAACCGCAATACCACAGAGCTCCCTGATTTCCCCGGGAGCACTTGCGCCCATCTCCAGAACAATGATCTGATCCTCGTCGCTGATCTTTGTGAGGCTTAAGGGCAGTCCGATATGGTTATTGAGATTACCGGTGTTTTTGAGAATCCTGTATTGAGTGCCAAGGATTGAAGCGGTCAGTTCCTTTGTTGTTGTCTTGCCGTTTGAGCCTGTTACCGCGACAACCGGGATATCCTTTGTTATCCGGGAAAAGCGAGCAATATCCTGAAGGGCCTTCAGGGTATCCCGGACCTGTATGATGGTTTTGTCTTCTCGATGTGCTGTTTGCGGCGCATGGACAATTGCACCACTTCCTTTTTCCAGTGCCTGGGGGAGAAAATCGTGGCCGTCAAACCGCCCGCCTTTCAATGCGACAAACAATTCACCTTCCTGTATGTTCCGTGAATCTATGGACACCCCTGCAAAAGAACCGGCGTTCCTGCGAATAATCTTTCCCCCTGTAGCTGCAATGATATCCTCGATGGTTAGAACAGCCATATCCTCTCTTTCTTGACATGCAACATTGTTCATCGAATATCGGACAAGCAGCGTTTATTCTTTATCGCTTCATTCAGAATTTCCCTGTCACTGAATGGATACCTGATCCCTTGTATCTCCTGATAATCTTCATGACCCTTGCCCGCAACGAGCACAATATCTCCCTCCTTTGCCAGATCGACCGCTTTTTGAATTGCTTTCCCCCTGTCAGATACGATGAGATAATTTTTGTTGACAGTTCCTTCCTCGATGTGTCTGATAATCTCGGATGGATCTTCCGATCGCGGATTGTCGGAGGTTATGATCACGAAATCGCTCAGTTTGGTTGAGACCTCGCCCATCTTCGGTCTCTTGCCCTTGTCCCGGTCTCCTCCGCATCCAAAAACGGTTATGATGCGGGGCTTTTCCTGATATCCCCCTTTTTTCAAGGAGGGATGAGGGAGTGAAATAAGTTTTTTCGCTGTAAGGATCAGCCGTTCAAGCGCATCCTCTGTATGTGCATAATCAATAATGCAGAGAAATCCCTGGCCGGCATCCACCCTTTGGAATCTTCCTGTAACGGTCCCTGTTTGTCTGATACCCTGCAGAATCATCTGCCACGGGACTCCCAGCGACAGAGCAGCGGTGGCGGCGGATATAATATTATAGACATTCGGCAGACCAAGAAGAGGGGACGAAACGTCATATCTGCTATCCCGGTATGATAGGGTAAACTGTATCCCCCGGATAGAGACCTGTATGTTGTGTGCGACCATATCAGCGCCGTTTTTAAGCCCGCAGGTTACTATCGTAAGTTCAGGAGATAACGTTCTGAGCTGAGAAGCCAATCTTTTACCGTACTGGTCATCGATATTGATGACGGCTGTACCGTTCCTGTCAAGGAGTTCGGTAAACAACCGTTCTTTTGCCCTAAAATAGTCTTCCATGGTCTTGTGAAAATCAAGGTGATCTCTGGTAAGATTCGTAAAGACCGCAGTACGAAAAACAGTCTTCTCAACCCTGTCTTGTGCAAGAGCATGGGAAGATATCTCTGCGACAGCATGGGTGCAGCGGGACAGCAGCATCTCACGCAACAGACCCTGGAACTCAAGTGATTCAGGTGTGGTATGCGGTGCGGGATAGAGTTTGTCCTTTATCATATAATGAATGGTACCGATCAGACCGACATCCTTTCCCCATGACTCAAGAATTGACTTCAGGATATAGGTCGTCGTTGTTTTCCCGTTTGTGCCGGTTACCCCGGTAAGAATCAGCTCTTCCGACGGAATTTCATAAAAATTATTCGCTATGCAGGCCAGTGCCTTCCTGCTATCCTTAACAAGGATATATCCGTTTTCCGCGCCGCTGAACTCTTTTTCTGCAGCAATCATGATCGCACCCTTATTCTTCGCATCTCGAATGAATGCATGACCGTCAAACTTTTCGCCCCTGATTGCCACAAAAAGATAGTTGTCTTTCACCTGCCGTGAATCATATGCAATCCCTGCGATATCCATGTCAAATATCTCGTCTTTCTGCATCCGTTGCATGTAATCGCATCCCTCCAGTATTCTTCGCAACATCATCTCAGGACCAGTAAAGCATGCTGTCCAAGATTATCTTCCCTCGGCACATTGAGGTATGATAATGCCTGTCGTGTAATTTCCCTGAACACCGGGGCGGCAACCACTCCACCATAAATCTGCCCCTTTGGTTCATAAACGATAACGATCATAGCCAGCCTCGGTTTATCAGCCGGAACAAACCCGACAAATGAACTGACATATTTATCCCTTGAATACCTTTTGGTGGCCGGATCAATCATCTGCGCAGTTCCTGTCTTTCCGGCAACCTGGTTGCCGTCAACTGATGCGCTTTTGGCAGTGCCTCCCTCTTCCGTTACACTTTTCAAGATGTTTTTAAAGGTTTCTGCTGTCTTTGCAGAGATAATACGCTGGACATCATTGTCTCTGAATGAAGCAATAATTCTGTTGTCTGGAGAGATTATTTCCGAAACGACATGAGGCCTCACGAGGAACCCTCCGTTTGCGATTGCAGAATACGCCCTGAGCATCTGAACCGGCGTCACCGCTACTTCCTGCCCGATTGATATTGCTCCAAGTGATGTTCCCGACCACCGCTCCGGCTTATGGATCCAGCCGGAAACTTCACCTGGCAGGTCAATACCTGTTTTATCACCGACCCCGAACAGTTTCGAGTATCGATAGATGTTTTCCTTCCCGAGTTTTATGCCGGCCATAATCGAGCCGACATTGGATGATTTTTGTATGACCTCTTTAAAGGTAAGAACCCCGTATTTATGAACATCTCGAATTGTCTTGCCGCCAACCTGGATCCCTCCCTTACTGACATCGAACAATGTGTTCGGGTGTACCAGCTTCTCTTCGAGAGATCCTGCTCCAATGACGATCTTAAAGGTTGAGCCGGGTTCATAGCAGTCAGTTATGGCCCTGTTCCTTTTCTCAAATCCCGATACGCTTCCGCCCCTGTTTGGATCGTAAGCCGGCCTGTTCGCGAGAGCAAGGATTTCACCGGTATAGGGATCCATCATGATTGCTGATGATGCTGCAGCTCTCCATTGCTCCATCGCTTTGTCAAGCTCCTTCTCGACCAGACGCTGGAGGACTTCATCAATCGTCAGTACAATATTGTTCCCTTTCGCTTCCATATTCACTCCCGATGAAAGGGTTTTTCCGCTCGCATCTCTTTCCAGCAGCACCTTCCCGCCTTTCGCCGTCAGGTACTTGTCGAACTTGAGTTCAACGCCTTCAAGCGCCTGATTGTCTATGCCGACAAACCCGATAATGTGAGAAGCCAGTTCTCCCTTGGGATAAACCCTCTTTGCTTCAGTCACAAATCCCAGGCCCTCAATATCAAGGTCTCTAACCTTATCTGCAATTTCAGGAGCGAGTTTTCTCTTGATCCATACAAATCTCCCTTCGTCAGGTATTTTCGCAAGGATTCTCCTGGGTTCTTTATTAACTAACGATGCAAGCTTTTTAATGTCTTCTTTATCAGCAGTGAGGGCTTCCGGATCGCAGTAGAGTGATTCGAGTTCAAGGTTCAACGCGAACTCGCGCCCCCTCCTGTCAAAGATGGTCCCCCTTCTCACCTGAATATCTTCAACTTTGATGTGCTGCTGCTGAGCCTTCGCTGTAAGACGTTTATGGTCGATGATCATGAGGTCGGCAAGACGCAAGGACACGAGAATAAAACTGAAGATGATAGCAGTATGAAGAATAACCGCCCTCTTTTTACTCATCCCCCCACCTCTAAACGTTTTAAGGTTCAGCCAATTGCTTTTGCTTCAGCGATGCTTGATGCGGTAAAGACCTCAGCTCTTTACCGATATGAACTACCTTGAGCCTGTCGGGCAGGACAAAGCCCTCCTGATCACTCGGGGATGACTCCAACCGCGCAAACGACCACAGACTCGTCTTTTCAGCGAATAACATTTTTCGGTCCCTCAGGCAATGCATCTTCTTTTTTTCAAGTTCACCGAGGTTGTACTCCAATTTCAAGAAATTTGACCTCAGGTAAACCAAACCGAACACGCCGACAAGTAAAAGGATTATCAGGAAAGGCTTCAGCATAAACGATACAAGATGCATGCTTGTTTTCCGCATTATATCTTCTCCGCCACTCGTAATTTTGCACTCCTTGAAGAGGGGTTCATTCTCAGCTCTTCGGGTGCAGGAGTTATGGGTTTTTTTGTCATAATTCTGAGCAACCCCTTTTTTGCGTTATCTGCCATAAAATGTTTGACTATCCTGTCCTCAAGTGAATGGTACGAAATAACGCATAATCTTCCGCTTTGCTTCAGAAGATTCAGTGAAGCATCCAGTCCTTTCTTGAGCTGCACGAGCTCCTGATTGACAGCGATTCTCAATGCCTGGAACGTCCTCGTTGCAGGGTGAATCCTGCCCCTCACTCTATATACTTTTTCAACAATCTTTGATAATTCGGAACATGTTTCGATCAGCTTTCTCTCCCTCGATTGTGCAATCGCCTTTGCTATCTTCCTTGCGAGGCGCTCTTCACCGAACTCACGTAATATTTTCTCGAGTTCATTTTCTGGATATCTGTTCACCACATCGAATGCAGATAATTTTTGGTTCCTGTCCATTCTCATATCCAGGAGTGCATCGGATGCGAAACTGAACCCCCTCCCCGGACTCCTTAATTGCATGCTTGATACCCCGAGGTCAAACAGAACACCGTCCACTGCGGTGATACCGTCTGTGCAGAGCAGATGTTCCATGTCAGAAAAGTTTCCTTGCATCAGTGTCACCCTTGAATCTGAAAGCCTCTTTTTTACTCTCTGCAGCGCTTCATCGTCCCTGTCTATCCCGATGAGCCTGCCATCAGAGCCGATCCCTTGTAATACTGCTTCTGCATGTCCCCCGAGTCCGGTTGTTGCATCGACATAGATCCCGTTCTGCTTTACGTTGAGCATCTCCACCGCCTTTTCCCGCATAACCGGAAGATGGTTGATCTCTGCTGTCAATCGACGTATTTACCCCTAAAAACCAAGCGCCGCAAGGCCTTCTTCCATCGATTCCCTGTCTATCTGTGAAAGGTCAACGAGTTTATCCCACTCATCTCTGTCCCAGAGCTCGATCCTGTCTACCTGACCGACTATTACGACATTGCTGTTGATATTCGCGTCTTCCCTGAGGGCAACAGGGACGAGAACCCTCCCCTGTTTATCAATATCTGTTTCGACTGCTGAACCGATAACCCTTCTCAGAAAAAACTTCATATGTTTATCGGAACCTGGCTTTGTCCTGACCTTGTCATGGAGTCTGTTCCATTCCTCCGCTGGATATATGCGAAGACATTGGTCAACCGGGGCATTGGTGATGTAAAGTTTTGTGCTATAATTACTCGTTATAATATCCCTGAAAGGAGCTGGGATGATAATTCTTCCTTTCGGGTCAACGGTGTAATAATATTTTCCTGAGAAAGCCGGCACGTTCCCTCCACTTTTTACCACTTTCTACCACAACATGTTAGTGTGGGGGAAAACGATTGTCAAGAAAAAAATACCATTTCCCATATTATGTACAAAACCAGACAGCATACTACTATATATTGTTTATTCGCATTGCAAGTCCATCATTCCTATTTGGATTGAGAAAAGGATCACGAAGAACAAAAAAACAAGTGAACTGAAAAACAAGATATCAAATGCATTGATTATTTTCTTATTCAAACAGTTCATCCTCATACATGGATACTTATTCATAGACTCTTTTTTCTTTTAAATATCATCTTCCCGAAAGTTCTCGGCACCGGCAAGGATGATGTCCGCTTTTCCCTAAATCAGTCAAAATCATAATCCCGTGAACCCGTTGACTGGCATGAGTTTTTCTTTGATTCAGTGATTCATTTTTGCCTTGACAAAAGGATTTCTTCCTTGATACTGTTATTTCATCTTTATTCATTTTTTCTAACTAATTCTTTTTTATGAAAGGGGGGAAATATAGATGACTAAAGCAGAATTAATCGACAAAATTGCTTCCGGCACAGGGCTCAGCAAGGCAGATGCTTCGAGGGCACTGGATTCTACATTAAATGCCGTCAGGTCAGCTTTAAAGAAAGGGCAGAAGGTTACGCTCGTTGGGTTTGGAACCTTTTCGGTCGTGAAAAGGAAAACAAGAAAGGGCCGTAATCCAAGAACCGGTGATGTTATTACCATTCCTGCCGCCAAGGTACCGAAGTTTACTTCCGGCAAGTCGCTCAAAGATGCAGTGAAATAAACTTAAGATATTGAAAGGGGCAAATCTCTGTTTGCCCCTTTTTCCTCTATAAAGCCATGCACCACATATGCGCTGAGAAACAATAAAAAGGGAGGGATTGATGCTTGTTGAATTCAGCATAATACCGATTGGCGTCGGAAGCAGCCTTGGAGCTCACCTTGCAGATGTATTGAAGATTGTTGATGCAAGTGGTCTTCCCTATAAGGTCAATCCGATGGGGACAGTAATCGAAGGTGAATGGGATGAGGTAATGAAGCTCATAAAAAAATGTCACAAAACTGTCATGAAGACCGGGGAGAGAAGTGTGACAACCATATCGATCGACGACAGAAAGGGGAAACCGAACAGAATAGAGGAGAAAGTAAAATCAATAGAACGAAGGATTGGGAAATCTCTAAAAAAATAGGGGCGACGACCATGGATAAGCTCATGAAAAAACTTGAAGACAGGTTTACGCCTGAATAACGTGCTTCACGAATTTCTCTTCATCTTCCCGTGATTTCACACGGCCTCTCATCTTTTCGTCGAGGAGTTCCCTGAGAATCTTCGCATAGACCGGTCCCGGTTGTATACCCATTTTCTTCAGATCATCGCCCGTGAGTACTGTCTTGACATTTCTCAGCTCTGTAAGATAACGGGATATCACCTTCTTCTTCTGCCGGTCCAGGCTGAGTGCCATCGAAAACAGAATGACCTCGAGTTTCAGGGTATGTAAAAGCTTATAAATCTCCACAGGATCACGGACAGGGAGTTTCCTCACGACATCTCTCGCAGATACAATCCCCTTAATGATCATATCCTTTACTCTCGGTGATGGGGACAACCGTTCCATTACAGTTTTGATATCCTCTTCCTTCAACCCGGACAGTAATGCCATAAGATACAAAACACCCGTTTCCGGTTTCTCTTCCAGGAAGAGGAGATTAAACCACGAGAGCGTTTCATGCATTGAGCCGAGCGTTGCTTCAAGCTCTTCGGTGAAGACAAGGTTTGACTGGATGACTTTGAGGAGGCCGAATTCTGAAACTCGCTTGAGTGTCCTGATCGGATCAGTCTCTTTAAAGGACAAGAGCAATTCTTCATAGAGTCTCGGCCCGGACAGTTTGTCAAACAAATTCATTTCTATAGTCGACTTGATCAGGTTTTCGGTATGTTTGCTGATCTTGAATCCGAACCGCTCTGAGAATCTGACCGCCCGGAATGCCCGTGTGGGGTCTTCGACGAAACTGAGATTATGAAGCACCCTGATTGCCTTTTCTCTGAGATCCCTCTGCCCGCCGAAAAAATCAATCAGGATGCCGAAATCCTTTGGGTTTAATTTGACCGTAAGGGTGTTGATCGTGAAGTCCCTTCGGTACAAATCCTTCTTAATGGATGATGTCTCAACTTTCGGGAGTGCTGCAGGAGACTCATAGTATTCTGTTCGTGCCGTGGCCACATCAAGCTTGAATGGGTGAGGGAAGATCTGTGCAGTCCCGAACTTCTGGTGTGTCCTGACTTTCGCATGCAGTTGTTCCCCGATCGTCCGTGCGAAGAGAATCCCATCCCCTTCGATAACGATATCAAGATCAAGATTCGCTTCCCCGCGCAAGAGGTCTCTCACGGATCCCCCGACAAGATACGCCTGAAAACCTAGTGCTTCCGCCACCTCACCAGATAGTTTGAGGAGGGCAAAGATCTCCGCGGGAAACTTGTCCTTCAGCCAGGAGGACAGGTTTCTTCCCATGGTCAACCGTTCCTTGCTAACCGTTTCCTCTATCTTCCTGCGCCTGAGGAATTCCTCGTAGAGCGTACGCAGGAGATCCGTCCTCGTTATAGCGCCAATAATTCTTTCGTTTTCAACAACAGGCATGAACCGCTGGTTTTGTTCTATCATCAATGTTTCGATCTCCCGTATGGGGGTAAGCGGTCCCACGGTTAGCGCGTCGCTCGTTGCAAAGTCCGCAGATTTGCTCTTCCCAAAGCCGAGGAACAGGGCTTTTTCCACGATTTCGCGTGATATAAGGCTGACATATATATCGTCCCTTAAGATAGGGAGCACATTCACTCCGTACCGGGTCATCATCGCCTCTGCTTCCTTGATCGGGACATCCCACTGAATGCTGATGACAGGCCGGGTCATGATATCAGATGCAACCTTTTCCGGCTTTACATTGACTCTGATGAGCTCCAGCAAACGTTCCTCGACTATTTCGAGTGCCTCTCCCTTGATTGTCGCAGATGCAGCTGTCGGATGCCCGCCTCCCCCAAATTCTCTCATCACCTTGGAGACATCAAACTCCGGAACCTTGCTCCGGGCGACAAGCAATATTTTCCCTTCCATGCTGAGGAGGGCAATCACCGCATCAATATCTTCCATGTCAATCATCCTGTGGGCAAGATGTGCTGCATCACCGAAATACTGTTCACGGGCTGCCTTCGCAACTTTTATCCGTATTCCGCCAACAACCATTTCCTGTGATGACTGGATGAGCTCATTGAGGAGGTCAAATTCCTCCATGCTCAGTTCCATTTTGATGAAGCTTGAAACGATATTCAGGTTTGCCCCTCTCTTGAGAAGATACGAAACAGCGAGGAGGTCTCTTTCCGTGGTTGAGGGGAAAAGAAGACACCCTGTTTCTTCGTAAATGCCGAGGGCAAGAATCGTTGCCTCCATCGGCGACGGATGGAGTTTCCTGTTTTTCAGTATCTCTGTAAAGATTGTTGCGGTTGCCCCGACAGTTTCAATCTTTTCCAGCTCTCCCCTTATGTCCCCTTTATGAAACGGATGGTGATCATAGATGTGAATCCTGATTTTCCTGCCCGTGAGCAGCTCTGCAAAGGGGCCGATCCTGCCTGGTACCTTGGTATCAACGATAATCAATCGGGTGACCTTCGCGAGATCAACTTCTTTGATGCGTTTTATTTCCAACGGCTGGAAAGCTTCAATGAAGTCCCTGAGGTTCTTCTCCTGGGAACCGGGAAAGACTACCTCTGCATCCGGATACAACTTTTTTGCAGCTATCATGGATGCAAGGGAATCAAAATCAGCGTTTAAGTGGGAAGTGATAATATCCACAGTCTATTTTACCAGATACAAATGAAGGATGAATGCTTACAGCGAGGCATGCGAGATAATCAAATCACGTCCCTTTTCCTTGGCCTTATACAGGGCATTGTCTGCGAAGTTGATGAGGTCATCAGAGTTCTTAACCCCTTTATCAGGGAAACAGGATATCCCGAAACTCACCGTAATCCCCTGGCCTTCCCTGAGCTGTCTGAACCGGATTTCCCTCACCACTTTCTGTAGTCTCCGGGCCTCGATAAGCGCCCCTTTCAGAGACGTCTGAGGGAGAAGCAAGATAAATTCCTCGCCTCCGTACCGTGCCAAAAGATCTGATTTCCTTGTATACCGCTTGACAATCTGGGCAAACTCCCTGAGGATAAAATCTCCGATTCTGTGTCCGTAGGAATCGTTGATTTTTTTGAAATGGTCGATATCGAGCATAATACAACTTAACGGCATCTGATACCGTTCCGCCCTGCTGAATTCCTCTTCAAGACGGGAGTAGAAGTACCGGATATTATAGATTCCGGTTAGATAATCCGTTATGGCGAGCTTCTCGAGCTTTGCATTTTCCCGATAAAGTTTTTGAAACAGGAATGCATTATAGAGGGCATGTGACGATGCATTCGCAAGTGCAACACAAAGTCGTATTTCCCTTTTCGTAAAAGCATGATTAGCCCGTGAAGTCCTCAGTAACATAGTCCCGATAATCTCCTCACGAAAGAATATTGGGATAACAAGAATTGACCGGATGCCGAGCGGTGTTATAACCTCCTTCACCTCTTTCATCAGCGGATCCTTCTGCGCATCTTTGATAATAACGGGCTTTCTGCTGGATAAAGCATTTCTGATTTCGGGGTACTTCTCAAGGTCTAATCGGATATTGGTAATCGAAGGGTCCTCGAACGTTGAGAGAACCTGCGCATATCGCTGATCTTCGGCATTAATGCTGATCATCGAGCATCTCGTTACTTTGAGTATCTCCGAAATTTTCTTCACTATAAGATAGAGCACTTCTTTCGGATTGAGTGTCGACGAGGCAAGAGAGGTAAGCTCCAGGAGAGCTTCCAAATCTTTTCTGTCTCTATACAGGCTCTCGATCAGACTGCTTTTGTCTATGAGTGTTTTCAGCTTTTGGTCAAGCTCTTCCTTGTAAAACGGACCGATCAGATAACACTCTACATCGGATTTAATGGCAGAATGTATGCCTTTTGTTTCATCCTTGGAGATAATGGCTATGATCGGACAGGGAATTTCTGAAGGTTGTAATTCCGCGAGACCATCGGGACTGCTGACAATCAGGGCATCAGGCTTTTTTACAAGAATCTCTTTCCCCAAGGTATGCTTGCCTTTTTTGACATAGTGGACTGAATAATGCTTTCTTTCTTCAAAAAAGGATTTGAGGAATTTTACGACATCTCTGTCTTTTTCATATACGAGTATTGTTCTTTCCATGGTTCAAACTATAGCAAAATTTATGGGAAATGTCGAAATTTTTTACCGAAGGATTCTCGTCTATATTATTTTTTCAATGCCTTCAGAAGCGAATGGTAATCCATAGTATTCAAAACATCTCTTTTTTCGAGCCAGCCCCTCCGCGCAATAGCAACCCCGTATTCCATAAAATCAAACTGATTCGTGATATGGGTATCCGTGCTGATGACAAGCCGCACCCCCATCTCCTTCGCCATCTTTGCATATGCATCATTCAAGTCAAGCCTGAGGGGATACGCATTAATCTCTATTGCTGTCCCTGTTTCCTTCGCAACCTTGAGAACCTCATGCATATCGACATCATACGGATCCCTTTCCCCGATCAATCGGCCGGTGGGATGGGCAATGATGGAAACGCAGGGATTTCTCATGGCAGAAGTGAGCCTTCGGGTAAGCTGCTCCCTGCTCTGCCTGAAGCCTGAGTGAATCGAGGCCACGACAATATCCATCTGCCTGAGGATTTCATCCGTAAAATCCATGCGCCCGTCACTCCGAATGTCAACCTCAACCCCTGCAAGCAGCTTGAACCCCTTCAATTTTTTATTGAGCGCTTCTATTTCCGCCTTCTCCTCAAGAAGCCTCTCCTCACTCAGGCCCCTTGCAATCCCGAGACCTTTCGAATGATCCGTTATGGCAATATATTCATATCCCCGTTTTTTAGCCTCCCTGATCAGCTCGTCAAAATCATGACTGCCGTCACTCCGCCTCGTATGGACATGAAGGTCACCCCTGATATCAGAGGAATCTATAAGACGAGGCAGCCGTCCTTCAATCGCTGCTTCTATCTCACCCAAATCCTCGCGCAATTCAGGGGCGATAAAGGGAAGACCGAGTATCCTGTACACATCTTCCTCTCTTTTACCGCCAAGTTTTTTATCATCCTTTTCCCTGAATATGCCGTATTCATTGATCTTGAGACCTGCTTTGACCGCCATCTCCCGCAACCGTATGTTATGTGCCTTGCTGCCGGTAAAATATGCCAGCGCAGCACCAAAACTGTCCTCTTCAACAACGCGCAGGTCAACCTGAAGCCCTTCATGGATGATAACGCTCGATTTTGTCGGTCCGTGCATAAGGATATCTTGTACGGAAGGAAGATGAACAAAGGCATTCATGACAGCCTTCGGATCGCGTGATGTTGCCAATATGTCTATATCCTTAACGGTATCCTTCCATCTCCGGATGCTTCCTGCGATCTTGATTTGATCGACAGGGGCATGCGTTTCCAGATATCCCACGACATCCTTTGCTATGGGCAGTACCTTCCCCAGCGGTTGCCTCTCCATCCCGCGCTTCAGCATCTCGATCCCCTTGATGATATTTTCTTCAGTTTTTTCTTTTATGCCGGGCAGACCAATGAGTTTGTGTTCCCGTGCCAGACGTGCAAGATCATCCAAATCCTTCACCTGTAATTTCTCGAAAAGCAGTTTTGCGGTCTTCGGGCCAAGGCTTGGGACTGAAAGAAGGCCACTGAGCCCTTCGGGCACTTCCTTCTTGAGGTCTTCGTAAGCCTGCATTTTTCCTGTCTGGATATACTCCAGAATCTTTCCTGCAAGATCCTGCCCAATACCCGGAATTTCCATGAGTTCATCCTTCGGAGTCGAGGCTATATCCGTTGAGAGACTCTCGATATTCAATGCAGCACGCCGGTATGCTCTTATTCTGAAAGGGTTCTCGCCTTTTATCTCGAGGAGGTCTGCAATATCGTTAAAGATTCGGACAATCTCCTGATTCTTCATAGAAAAAGTATAGCAGAAAATTTTACCCAACCTTGTAAGGATTTAATTTGATCAGCTAAATTTTTATCGGGGGTTGGAATTAGGGGGTAGATGGAAAGATACTATTCAGGCTGGGCTTTCCCGCAGTAACAGCAGACCTTCGCAACCGATTCTATTTCCTTGGCACAAGAAGTACATTTTTTATCTGTTTCGCTAAGTGCGCCGGCATCCGCATTGTGCCGCGCTTGCGTGCTTCTGTAAGCTTTCGGAGACCTTTTTCATTCAACTTCACAGCCGGATAAATAGCCATAGGCGTTAAGACGATAGAGCCACCATCAAGAACTTC
>JALHSV010000579.1 GCA_022865525.1 Thermodesulfovibrionales bacterium | reverse complement strand
GGAGCAAAGGAAATGGCTATGCGTAGTACGGGGGGAAGGTCACAAAAAGGAATATGGATGCTTTACGAAAACAGTCCTTCCTGAAATCTTGATTTTAAAAACAATCCTTCCGATAGTATGTTATTCCTCATAATCATCGTAGTTTTTGTAATTTCAATCACTGATACTATTTCTTGTAGCGCCTAAACTGTATGCAAGAACTGGCAGTATCCTTTAGGGGGAATCACATGGAAAAAATCGGCTCAGCATAGCATTCCTGCCAGAAAAACATACAGGGAGGAGGTGAATCAATCTTTTTCAAATTCTCAGAGTTGAAAAAGGATAGTGGCGGCATTGAAACCATCTGCCTATTTGGGCACCAAGGTTGGTGGTGGAGCCAGTGGTGCAACCAGCCAACTTACTTCAAACGGATTATAAAAAAGTGAGGAGGCAGAAATTGAAAAAAACTATTTTGATATGTTTGACGATGGTACTTGTTTTAATGGTAGGTTCATTAGCGATGGCTGGAGGGAATGGGAAGACTGCTTGTCTTGTCAATCCTCCTACCAACCTTGTATGCTCTATAGATTTTAGCGCTGAAACGGTTTTTTGCTCTTGGGACGTTCTGTCTGGCGCTAACAAATATGCCTTCGAGATCGTCTTCGAAATTCCCCTCTTGGCCGATCCGACAGCAACACAGGAAGTCCACTTCGACGCAGGGACAACTGATACAAATATCACCGTAACTTTTGCAGAACTCCAGACAGTGTTGGATCCTTTCGGTGCAGCCTTATCAGGTCAGTTGGCAACAGCAAAAGTCAAGGGGTTGAATCCGCCGCAGAAAGGCGCTTGTTCCCAGGCTAACACTTTTGCAGAGATCATGATAGATTTCACTCCTCCCCCTCCCATCGACTAAGGTTGTTTTAACATCCGGAAAGAAAGGCGGGAGATTTCCCGCTTTTCTTTCCGGATTCCGCTAAGATCTATACGCCTTTTTTATTTATAGTAATTCTCCAATCCGCTTTAACAATATCAGTTACACCGTTTTACACGCTTGGAGAGGCTCCTTAAATCGGTGTAGGAAAAAAGATTTCCATTCAGCTTTTTCCTGTAGTATTTTTATCTAACTTTTGTCTAACAATACAATATGCCCTATGGAAACAAACATATATCAATTCAGTCAGGTTTTTCTTATGCAATGATTTATTTTCTTCTATCGTGTACATACCATCATACTCAATTGGATAGAGTTGCAATCAATAGCTTGATATTTCAATAAGTTTCTTATAAACTTTCGGATAAATTTATATCGGAGGAGGGAAGAATGTTTAAGATTTCATCTTTTTTCTTAGTGGCTTTTATTCTGACTCTATCTATTCAAGCAGTTCCTTCAGAAGCTTTAATAGTCCCTGGACCTGATCTTACCCTGAATGAGGGCGGTTGGGCTGATTTTGGTTTACTTATCCGTGCTGAACAAAATGTGAATTTGGTGTCGGTTCGCTACCCAAATCAAGGTCAGGCGGATGTTATTGAATTGCGACTTGATTCAGACGGGTCTCTTCTGACGAGTATTCCAACACCAGCTGGCAATACCAATATAGTTGTTAATATAAATTATCCTCTGACGGCTGGCGTATCTTATAGACTGGTTGCAACTACACCGAGTAACCGGAAATATGTTCCATTTTCTGCCTGGCCTGTTGGCAACGCTGAAATAACGGTATTGTCATCATTTGGCGGTGGTTCACCACAAACATTGTGGTGGTTTTCTTTTAATGATATCACCACCAGCAGTAGTAATACCGTATCTGTTAGTGGAAATGTAACATATACAGGAGCCGGAACAGGTCCCATTAGTATTGCTGCATTTGATGGATCTGACTGTGGACAAGGCAACTTTACAGAGGTGTGGATACCCGGACCTGGACCATATACATTGAATCTCGGTCCAAGCACTTATTATATCTGTGCTTGTCGTGATACAAACCAGAATGGAAGTTGTCCCGACTCTGGTGAACCAGCAAGTGGATATAATCTTAATCCAGTCATAGTGCCAGCTGGAGGTGGACCCGTGACGGGTATTAATATTTCACTCCAAGGCCAGCCTCTGCGAACAGAAAGTGTTCCCACTATGACCGAATGGGGCATGATAATTTTCATCGCACTTGCAGGACTTGGATCAGTTTATTACCTGAGGAGACAAAGAAGAGCATAGGGATAACCTTCGTTTTATTAAGATGCGCATGCCAAAGGGCGAGGTTAAAATCTCGCCCTTTTTTATTGCATAGTGCAACACATAATCCTCATTACTTATGACTTCTTGACACGGAGGACTTATAGGTGGAGCAGACTGCCTGAAATGTGAAGCCAGTGCCCTCGTTGTTATCCCTCGAAGTATCGCGGTGTCACTTTCTTGCGCCCAGTTATACGCTGATAGGCTTCGTCTGGATACCCGAGGGCGATAACTGTATGAATCTCCTCTTCCGCTGGTATTCCGATAGAGCGCTGGATCGAACGATCTTTCTTCATTGCTGCAACAGCATATCCGATAAGACAAGAGCCGAGTCCCATGCTATGAGCTGCGAGTAGAATATTCTGTG
>JALHSV010000578.1 GCA_022865525.1 Thermodesulfovibrionales bacterium | reverse complement strand
CTTGCCTTCCGCGATACGCGCATCGTCTGTTCTTCCAATTATCTTCGGGGCTACGATAGCCGCCAGAAGACTCAGGATAAAAACAACCACGATGATTTCAAGCAACGTAAACCCTTTATTTTCTTTCATCATACCTCCCATCTCCATCATTTCTTTTTGTGACTATCATGCTCTTTCTGTAAGTGTAGTCAAAGGATTCAAGGGTTCAAGGGTTCAAGGATTCAAGAGTTAAAGCCAATTCCAATTCACTCGAATCCTCGGATCCTTGGCCCCTCCTCCACTATTTTATCAACTGATTCAACTGGAATATCGGCAAAAGAACTGCAAGAACGATCAGTCCGACAATAAACCCCATGATAAGAATCATTGCCGGCTCCAGAAAAGCCAGTGTTTGCTGCACACGCCGTGAAAATTCCTCTTCGTATGAGTCTGCAGCATTCTTCAGTATCCCGACAAGCTGTCCGCTCCTTTCACCGGTCGAGATAAGCTGGAGAAGAACCGGGGGGAAACCTTCAAGTGAAGCAGAGAGCCTCGCCCCTTCCGCGACTCTTTGAGCAGCTTCGATGACCCTGTTCCTGAGCATTGTGTTACCGATAGACTTTCCAGAGAGTTCAAGTGCCCTGAGAACAGGCAGACCTCCTTCGAGCAAAAAACCTAACGTTCTTGTGAATCTCGCAAAATACAGGCTTTGCATGATCTTCCCCGGCAAGCGAACAATCATCCTGTCAATCAGCAGTCTGTTTTTTTCTTTTAGTCTCCTGAAACCGAATATTCCACTGAGGAGCAACCCTATCAAAAGCCACCAGTAGTGTTGAAAAATATCGCTTATCGCTATGAGCACAACGGTCAGTAAAGGGAGGGCGGACTCTGTATCTTTGAAAATCTTTGTTATTTTCGGTATGACAAACGTAAAGAGGAACGAGAGCACGATGAAGCCGACACAGATCATAAAAACCGGATAAATCATTGATGTTTGAACCTTTGATTTAAGACTGGTCTGCGTTTCAAGAAAATCCGCCAAACGGCCAAGTACTTTATCGAGGGTCCCGCTTGTCTCACCCGCAGCAACCATATTCACATAGAACTCGGGAAAGATATGATCGCATTCTTCAAGTGCCTTTGAAAAACTCGCTCCTGCAGCCACCTTCTCTTTGATATTTACCAGCAGATTTTTCCAGAAGCCGCTGTTTTCATCAGCAAGTGCACTCAGGGCTTCCATTAAGGTGACCCCTGAAGAAAGAAGGGTGGATAATTGTCTTGTTACGGACGGAAGAAAGTTTGCATCGGTCCTGCGGAATAAGCCTGCTTTCCCATGATAAACAGTCTCACGTACCTTTTTAGGATAGAGTCCTGACTCCTGAAGCCTCAGAACTGCGTCCTTTTGGCTATTCGCCTCGATAGTGCCGGCAACCTCAGATCCGTCCGTCCTGTAACCTCTATACTGAAATATCGGCATAGTCCTTCTGGGTTACCCGCAAAACTTCTTCGAGAGTCGTAATCCCCTGAATAACTTTTTCCAGACCATCAATCCTCAGGGTTTTCATACCTCGTGAGATAGCATGATTCTTGATGCTCTGCGAATCGATCTTGTCTGTAATCATGGCCCGTATTTCATTATCAATCATAAGGAGTTCGAAAATGCCTGTTCTCCCGAGATACCCTTTATCTTTGCATTGAGCACAACCTTTACCACGATATAAAAGAAAGGGAACACCCCCTCCCTTACCCTCCCCCCTCGATGGGGAGGGATGGGTGGGGGGAAGTAACAAGTTTTGAAAATATGAGATCTCAACAGCCGAAGGTTCATATGACTCCCTGCAGTGAGGGCATATCGTCCTGGGAAGTCTTTGTGCAAGAACAACTGTCAGGGAAGATGCAACAAGGAATGGCTCAATGCCCATATCTATGAGCCGTACAAGAGCGCTCGGTGCATCATTCGTATGAAGGGTGCTTAACACAAGGTGGCCCGTGAGGGATGCCTGCATCGCAATTTCCGCGGTCGCAAGGTCTCTGATTTCACCGACCATGATAACATCGGGGTCCTGTCTCAGGATTGATCTCAGGCCGGAAGCAAAGGTCAGACCTATCTTGGGATTTACGTGTATCTGGCCAATACCCTTCAACTGATATTCCACGGGATCTTCTACGGTGATAATATTTTTTTCTTCAGTATGAATCCTGTTGAGGGCGGCATAGAGGGTCGTGGTCTTTCCGCTCCCTGTCGGACCTGTCACCAGGATTATGCCGTCAGGCCTTTTGAGGTATTCATCCAGTTTGTTTTCATCATCTTTGCTGAAGCCCACTTCCCACAGACCAAGCAATCCCTGTTTTCTGTCAAGCAGCCTCATGACGGCCCGTTCGCCATGCGACGTCGGCACGACCGAGACTCTTATGTCGATATCCCGGCCTCCGAGGAGCAATCGTATCCTTCCATCCTGGGGCAACCTCTTCTCCGCGATATCAAGATGAGCCATGATCTTAATCCTGCTAATCAGGGCATCCTGAATAATCTTGGGCGGAGACAAGACCTTGTGGAGAATACCATCCACTCGTAATCTGACATCGAGTTCTTTTTCATACGGTTCAATGTGAATGTCACTCGCCCTTTCCTTGACTGCCTGCAAGAGAAGGGCATTCAGAAGGCGTATGATAGGGGCTTCTTCGGTTAACTCAAGCAAGTCCTTCGGG